>DASVHT010000023.1:0-2668 GCA_036382455.1 Dermatophilaceae bacterium | reverse complement strand
ACTGGCACAAGCGGGTGCGCGAGGAGTTCGCCGTGGCGGGGGAGGACTCGCCGGACCTGCAGGATGTGTTCCGGCAGGGGTACCGGGGGTCGCGGTACTCCTTCGGCTACCCGGCCTGCCCGAACCTCGAGGACCAGGTACGGGTGGTCGGGCTGCTGCGGCCGGAGCGGATCGGGGTGCGGCTGTCCGAAGGGTTCCAGCTGCATCCGGAGCAGTCCACCTCGGCGGTGATTGTGCACCACCCTGAGGCCAAGTACTTCAACGCCACATGACGGCCGTCCAGCCGGCCGTTGGCGGGTCCGGAACGGAGCTTCCGCCGGCGGCGGACGGCCCGGTGCCGGCGGCTCCGCCCGCGATCGGCGCACGCGTGCCTGTGGGCCGTTCGACCGTACGCGCCGCCCTGTTCGACCTCGACGGGCTGCTGGTGGACTCCGAGCCGGTCTGGTCGGTGGCCGAGGCGGAGATCATGGCCTGGCTCGGCGGCCCGTGGAACGCGGGCGTTAAAGCCGCATGTCTGGGTCGCCCGATCGAGGTCTCCTGTCGCGAGCTGGTTCGAATCGCCGGCTCCACCGTCGACCCAGCGGCGGTGCAGCGCCGGCTGCTGGCCCGGATGGTTGACCTGTTTCGCGCCGACCTCCCCTGGCGGCCGGGCGCCCGCGAGTTGCTGGACGCCCTGGCGGCGCGGGGGGTGCCGCTGGCGCTGGTCTCCTCGTCGTACCGGGTGCTGGTGGACGCGGCGCTGGAGACGGTGGGGGAGTACCGATTCGCCGCCACGGTAGCCGGTGACGAGGTTCTGCACGGAAAGCCACATCCCGAGCCCTACCTGACCGCGGCCCGCCGGCTGGGCGCGGAGCCAAGCGCCTGCGTGGTGTTCGAGGACTCGCCGACCGGGCTGGCGGCGGGGGAGGCGGCCGGCTGTTACTGCGTCGTGGTGCCCGACGTCGTCCCGGTGGCCGACGCGCCGGGAAGAACGGTGCTGTCGTCGTTGGTTGGGCTTGAGATCGAGTCGCCAAGCGCGCCCGAAAGTGACGCCAATGTTCGTAGTGGTGGTTTCCAGCTGGGGTTAGGGCCGCTCCGCGTTGCCGGAAACGGCACGGGTTGTGGTCCGGATCGATGACAGTGCTTACCTCACGCTCCTCACTCCTCCAAGAGACGGCGGCACAAAAGCCACAAAAGTAGCCACAGAGGCATCCTTTTGCCACCGTCTGGCACTGGGGGCTCCTGCGACCATCACTCTGGGTGACCCCGATAGGCTCAGGGCTGTATCTGGATCTCCGCAGTGTGGGCGCATCATCAGACTAGGGGGGCAGCCGACGTCATGTCCTGATGCGATCAGGCGTCCGGGAAAGGCGCATTGAGCGGGGCTCGTGAGCACAGTGGCAGCCTCCGACTTCAGTTCAGTTCAGTTCAGTTCAGTTCAGCGAGCAGTGTGCTGGAGGTTCCCCGTCAGGCAGGGCGAGTCCACTCTCGGTTGGCAGGCACGTCGTAACTGACTCGTGTATCTAACCGTGAGCGACGAGCTCTTATTGATCCCAGTGCGCACGAGAAGGGGAAAGGGAGACGCTTAATGGCAGCGGCACGGCAGGTGCAAGACGTGGTCGCGGACGCGGAGCAGGTGGCTGACGTCGCCTCGGCAGGCTGGCAGCGATGGACGAGCCCTCTTGATCGCTTCGGAATCACGCCGTACGTTGTCGCCGCGGACTGCCTGGCCTTTGTGGTGGCGGTCACCGGTGTCAAAGCGACGTCGATCACGATGTGGGCCCTTCTGCCGGTTATCCTGATGTTCTATGCCACTGGAGGGCTTTACCGATCTCGCTTGACGCTCTCCGTGCTCGATGACCTCCCGAGTCTGCTAGGTCGGGCATTCGCTGCGGCCGCGGTGGTCACCTGGCTAGGAGCGTTGGCATCACACCTTTATGTCAGCGAGATGCTCCGGTGTTCGGCCTTCTTCGCCGTCGCTGTAGTGATTGGTCGCGCGGGGCTTTACGGCGTGGTACACCAAGCCCGGGCGCACCGCATCGTGTCGCATCCCACCCTCATTCTGGGCGCTGGTCGGGTCGGTGGCCAGGTAGCTGACTTTCTTGCGCAGCATCGTAAGTACGGCCTTCGGCCAGTCGGCTTCCTCGACGAGCACCCACTGCTGCGGCCGAGCGACTGCAACGTGCCCGTCATTGGTAAGCCGACGGACCTAGCTGCCGCGATCCAAAGGCACGGTGTCCAAGATGTCGTCGTGGCCTTCAGCAACATTCGAGAGTCGGCGATGGTCGACGTCATCCGGACGTGCGACCGACTGGACTGCGAGATCTTCTTCGTGCCTAGGTTGTTTGAGCTTGGTTCGGCTTTGCGTGACTTAGACCATGTGTGGGGCGTACCGCTCGTTCGCATGAAGCGGGCGACTTTCCGCACCTTCTCATGGCGACTCAAGCGGTTGTTTGACGTTGCCGTAGCCTCCGCGTTGTTGGTGCTGCTGGCGCCGGTGCTGGCTCTATGCGCGTTGGCTGTCCGGCTGGACTCAGGGCCTGGAGTTGTCTTCCGACAGGAGCGCGTCGGGCTTGACGGGAAGCCGTTTATGCTCCTCAAGTTCCGTTCGATGCGTCCGACCACCGAGGACGAATCCGCGACGAGGTGGTCAATCGCGCTGGATGACCGACTTGGGCCGGTAGGGCGA
>DASVHT010000022.1:0-13746 GCA_036382455.1 Dermatophilaceae bacterium | reverse complement strand
CGCGGGTGTCATGGTGTTTGCGGCCTACGTCTTCATCGCCATCTGGCAGTTCAACCAGAACTGCCAGTTCAACCCCGGCGTCAAGTGTTATGAGGTCAGGGACCCCCACGACCTGGCCGTGGTGGCTGCCGCTCTCATGGGCTCCTGTTTCGGCTTCCTGTGGTGGAACGCTGCTCCGGCACAGATCTTCATGGGCGACACCGGGTCGCTGGCTCTCGGCGGCGCCCTGGCCGGTCTGGCCATCACCACTCGTACCGAGCTGCTCGTGGTGATCCTTGGCGGCCTGTTCGTCATCATCACGCTCTCGGTGATCATCCAGGTCGGCTGGTTCAAGGCGACCGGTAAACGCGTGTTCAGAATGGCCCCTCTGCAACACCATTTCGAGCTGGCGGGTTGGAACGAGGTCACCATCGTCATCCGGTTCTGGATCGTGGCTGGGTTGTTCGTCGCACTGGGTCTGGGCATCTTCTACGCAGAGTGGGTCGTCGGAACCACATGAGTGCCGAAGGCCAGAACTACGAACCCCGCCAGGGGTCGCGCTATCTCACCCACCGCGACGCGGACTGGTCGGACCTGCGCATCCTGGTCGCGGGCCTCGGCGTCAGCGGGTTCGCGGCTGCCGACGCACTCTCGGAACGTGGTGCCATCGTCACCGCCGTCAGCGCCGACGCCACCCCTGCCATCATCGAACGCGCGCGCATCCTGGAGATCCTGGACGTCGACGTTCGCCTTGGCCCCGAGCACCTGCACGCCGTGCCCGACGGCACGGAGCTCGTCGTGACCTCACCCGGCTTGCGCCCGGACCATCCCATGCTGCTGGCGGCGACTGCCGGCGGAATACCGGTCTGGGGTGAGGTCGAGCTCGCGTGGCGCATGCGCGCCTCATCGGGTGCGGCGCCGTGGATCACGATCACCGGCACCAACGGCAAGACGACGACGGTCAAGATGCTGGCGTCCATCCTGCGAGCCGCCGGGCTGCGTGCGACGAGCGCCGGCAACGTGGGCACGCCGCTGCTCGAAGCCGTCCTGCACCCTGAACCGTATGACGTGCTGGCCGTTGAGCTTTCCAGCTTCCAGCTGCACTGGCAGAGATCCGTGAGGCCGGTGGCCTCGGCCTGTCTGAACTTCGCTCCCGACCACATCGACTGGCACGGGTCCCTGGAGAAGTACCGCGAGGCCAAGGCCAAGGTTTACGCGGGCACGCAGATCGCCTGCGTCTACAACGTCCAGGACTCCGCAACGCAGCAGATGGTCATCGAGGCGGACGTCGTCGAGGGTTGTCGCGCCATCGGTTTCACCCTTGACATCCCGGCCCTGTCGATGGTGGGGATGGTCGATGATGTGCTGGCCGACCGTGCCTTCGTCGAGCAGCGCAGAACCTCGGCGGCGGAGCTGGCCACCCTGGCGGACCTGCAGAGGCACACCCCATCGGTGGCACCGCACAACGTGGCGAACGCCCTGGCGGCCGCGGCGTTGGCCAGGGCCTACGGCGTCGGTCCACTCTCGGTTCGCGACGGGCTTCGAGCGTTCATCCCCGACCCGCACAGGATCGCGGAAGTTGCCACCGTCGACGGTGTGCGCTTCGTCGACGACTCCAAGGCCACCAACCCTCACGCAGCCGGAGCCTCGCTGGCCGCCTTCGAGCACGTCGTGTGGATCGCGGGCGGCCTTCTCAAGGGCGCCGACGTGGACGCGTTGGTCCAGTCGGTTGGTGATCGGCTGCGTGGCGTCGTCCTGATAGGAGCGGACCGCCAGGAGATTGCCCGGGCGCTCGCGCGACACGCGCCCGATGTACCCGTGGTCGACGTGCCCAACACCGACACTGGGGTCATGGATCTCGTGGTGGCTCACGCCGGCGACCTGGCTCGGCCCGGTGACGTCGTCCTGCTTGCGCCTGCCGCAGCGTCAATGGACATGTTTGCCAACTATGGCGCGCGTGGTGACGCTTTCGCCGAGGCGGTGCACCGCTACGCGAACCGGGACCAGGGACCTTCAGCATCGTGACCACCACCTCGCGGAAGCCCGCCACGTCAAGGCGGCGGCCGGGTTCGACGTCCGCACGGGCTGACTCTCCCGGGTCGGGCGCGATGATGCCCCGTTGGCAACACCTTGAGTCCCCGGTCACGACGTACTTCCTGCTGCTCAGTGCCACGGCGATGCTGGTCGTCATCGGACTGGTGATGGTGCTCTCGGCCTCCAGCGTGACGTCTTACCAGAACACCAACTCGTCGTACACCGTCTTCCTCACCCAGCTGCAGTCTGCGGTTGTCGGCGTGATCGGCGCCTTCGTCGCCACTCGGATTCCGTTGATCACCTGGAAGCGGGTGTCAGTGCCGCTCCTGGCCGGCGCCATCATCCTGCAGGTGCTGGTGTTCGTTCCGGGCATCGGCGTCTCGGTCAACGGCAACCGCAACTGGATCCAGATCGCGGGCCAGCAGATTCAGCCATCCGAGTTCGCCAAGGTTGCGCTGATCCTGTTCGGTGCCACCGTGCTGACCAAGAAGCGGCGCAAGCTCAACGAGTTCATGCACGCTGCCGTGCCACTCGTTTTCCCAGCCGGAGCCCTGCTGTTGCTGCTGGTGCTCGGAGGCAAGGACCTCGGCACCGGCCTCGTGCTCCTGGCCATCATCGTCGGGCTCCTGTTCGCGGCTGGTGTCCCGGCCCGGATGTTCCTACTCGCCGGTGGTGCCTCGGCGGCACTGGCCGCGTTCCTGGTCGTCACCAGCGCCAACCGCATGGACCGGATCAAGGACTGGATCGGCGGCGGTTGCGCCGATCCGCACGGCTCGTGCTGGCAGACGACCCACGGCCAGTACGCCCTCGCTGACGGCGGCTGGTGGGGTGTGGGGCTGGGGGCGAGTCGTGAGAAGTGGCAATGGCTGCCGGAGGCCCACAACGACTTCATCTTCGCCATCATCGGCGAGGAGCTCGGACTTCCCGGCACCCTGGTGATCATCGCCCTGTTCGCCCTCATCGGTTTCGCGTGCTACCGGTTGGTCTGCCGGACGAACGACTTCTTCATTCGGGTGGCCACTGCAGGCGTCATGGTCTGGATCCTCGCTCAGGCGACGATCAACATCGGAGCGGTGATCGGCCTGCTGCCGGTCATCGGCGTCCCGTTGCCCTTGGTCTCCAGCGGTGGATCGGCCTTGGTGACAACACTATTCGGCTTGGGGATGTTGTTGTCGTTCGCCCGCAACGAGCCGGGTTGTCGCGAGGCGCTGGCCGCCAGGCCCGGCGTCGTGAGTCGCTCGCTCGCCGTCATGCCCATGCGTCGCGGTCGCAAGAGATGAGCGCTCGCCCTGCGCTGACCTCTGTGCTTCTGGCCGGCGGCGGTTCGGCGGGTCACGTCTCTCCCCTCCTGGCCCTCGCTGACTGCCTTCGTCGCAGGAACCCCGATATCCGCGTCACGACGCTTGGCACGCAGGGAGGCCTCGAGCAGCGACTGGTTCCGGCCCGCGGATACGACCTGAGAACCATTCCCAAGGTGGCTTTCCCTCGTCGTCCCGGAGGCGCCCTGGTCCGTCTGCCCGGCGCGCTCAAGGCCGCGGTCGATGCGGCTGGCGAAGTCATCGACGAGGCCCGACCGGACGTCGTAGTGGGTTTCGGCGGCTACGTCTCGACGCCGGCCTATCTGGCCGCCCGACGACGCCGGGTGCCGATCGTCGTCCACGAGCAAAACGCGCGCCCGGGCCTGGCCAACCGTCTCGGGGCCCGGATGACGCGTTTCGTGGCAACGACATTCGCAACGACATCGCTGCCTCATGCCACTCTCATCGGGATGCCCCTGCGCCGCGAGATCGCCCGGCTGGACCGGGAGGTGAGCCGCGCCGAGGGGTTGGCCCATTTCGGGCTCGTCGATCACCGGCCGACACTGCTGGTCACCGGAGGATCCCTGGGTGCCCAGCGGTTGAACACGGCGTTCGCCTCCCGCGCTGACGAGCTGCGCCTGCACGGCATACAGGTGCTGCACATCAGCGGACATGGCAAGGAGTTCGCGCCTCGTTCGGTGACGGCCGGTCCGCCGTATGTCGTGGCCGCCTACGCGGATCGAATGGATCTGGCCTACGCCGTGGCCGACCTGGTGGTGGCCCGTGCAGGTGCCAACACTGTCTGCGAGCTGACGGCCGTCGGGCTGCCCGCGGTCTATGTCCCGTTGCCGATCGGCAACGGGGAGCAACGGTTGAACGCGGGCGATGTCGTCGCCGCCGGGGGCGGCATGCTGGTCGACGACTCCTCCCTGACTGCCGAGTGGATCGACGAGATCCTGGTGCCGTTGTCGACCGACGCTCCACGCATCCGGGCGATGGCGGTCGCCGCCGCAGCCATCGGAGAGCGCGAGGCCGACGAGCGGTTGGCCGATCTGGTCGCCACTGCCGCGGACTCGCGAGGTGCCCGATGACGTCCTCGCCCCCGGATGGCCCTGCGGAGCCCTCGCAACAAGCGCCGTCAGCCAACGGCTCGAACGACCGATTTGACTTCACGGCCGCCGTTCCGGGGGCCGACAGCCTGGGCTCGGTCCACTTCATCGCCATCGGTGGAGCGGGGATGTCCGGCGTCGCTCGGGTGATGCTTGCCCGCGGGCTGGCTGTCAGTGGGTCCGATGCCAAGGACTCCCTCGTCCTGAGGGCTTTGGCGGCCGAGGGGGCGGAGGTCCACATCGGGCACGACGCTGCCCACCTTGGGGCCGCTGACACCGTGGTGATCTCCTCGGCCGTCCGCGAGGACAACGTCGAGCTGCGAGCTGCCCGGGCTCGTGGGCTGCGGGTCCTGCATCGATCGCAGGCTCTGGCATCGGTCATGCGTGGGAACCGACGGGTCGCAGTCGCCGGTACCAACGGAAAGACCACGACGACATCGATGCTGACGGTCGCGCTGCAACACTGCGGGGTCGACCCGTCGTTCGCCGTCGGGGGCGAGCTGGCCAAGCACGGCACCAACGCGCACCTCGGCACCGGTGACATCTTCGTCGCGGAAGCCGATGAGAGCGACGGTTCGTTCCTCGTCTATCGGCCAGACGTGGCCATCGTCACCAGCGTGCAGCCTGACCACCTTGACTTCTATGGCACGTTTGAGTCCGTCCAGGCCGCGTACGCGAGGTTCGCTGCGACCGTGCAACCGGGCGGTCTCCTGGTGACGTGCGCGGACGACCCGGGGTCACGAACCCTGGCCCATCTCGCCAGGGCGGCAGGCACCCGGGTGATCACCTACGGCCTGGCGGGCGACGCCGACGTCCGGCTCACCGCCCCGGGTGGTGCCGGTTTCCACGGGCACGGGGACCTGGTGCGCGCCGGGGTGGGCCTGGGCCATCTCCAGATCGGTATGCCGGGTCGACACAACCTGCTGAACGCGACTGCCTCGTTCGTGGCTGCTACCGAAGGGCTGGGGCAAGATCCCGGACGCGTTCTTGAGGGGCTTGCCGGCTTCACCGGCACCCGCCGCAGGTTCGAGCCCAAGGGCGAGGTGGCGGGCGTCCGGGTCGTCGACGACTACGCCCACAACCCGGGCAAGGTGGCCGCCGTCGTCGAGACGGCTCGCGGTCTTGCGGCGCCGGGGCGGCTCATCGTGGTGTTCCAGCCGCATCTCTACTCGCGAACACGTGATTTCGCTGCGGAGCTGGCCACGGCGCTGTCGCCCGCGGACATCGTCTTCGTGATGGACGTGTATGCCGCTCGCGAGGACCCGATGCCGGGTGTCAGCGGAGCACTGATCGCCGACCGGCTGGCTGACGCCGACCGCCCGCGCGCCGGTGAGAGCGCGCAGTTCGTGCCCTTCTGGTCGGATGTCGCTCCCCTCGTGGCGCAGGTGGCCAGGGCGGGAGACCTGGTTCTGACCGTGGGGGCCGGTGACGTGACCATGATCGGTCCCGAGATCTTGCGTCTTCTGGGTGAGCGACGAGGCCCGGGCGACGTTGCTCAAGGACAGGAATGAGTGGGCTGGGCTCACGCGCCGGCCATGTCCTGCGTGCCCGTGGATCGTCAGTGGGCCGTCCCTCGGGCCTGGGGTCCTCCCGGGCCAGGTTCGCGATGCGCGCAGCGCAGGTTCGTCGTCGTCCGTGGTTGATGGCAGCGTGGCTGGCCGGTGCGCTCGCGCTGCTGGCCGGGGGAGTGTGGCTGGTGGAGTTCAGCCCCGTGCTGGCTACCCGGACAGTCAGGGTCGCGGGGGTGCCAAGAGGCATGGTCGCCGACATCACGCGCCGGGCCGGGTTCACCATGGGCACACCGCTGGCGCGGGTCGACACCGCCGAAGTTGCGCGCAGGGTCATCGCCTCGGCGAGGTTGGCCGAGGTCACGGTGAGCCGCTCATGGCCGAGCACGCTGGTCATCTCTGCCAGTCCCAGGGTGCCTGTTGTGGCAGTCAGGAACCCTCAAGGTCAAGTACAGGTTGTGGACTCCGAGGGGGTTGCGTATGCCACCGTGAGGTCCTCGCCCAAGGGCGTTCCCCTGATCGACACCGTCCAGAACCCGCCGAGCAAGGACTCGCTCCGTGCCGGCATCGCCGTTCTGCAGGCGCTCTCGGGAAGCCAGCGGGCCCTTGTCAGCAACGTGACGGTCTCGGGAGCGAACCTGGTAACCCTCAAGATGAGGGCCGTCACGGTGGTGTGGGGAGGTGCGTCAGAACCTGAGCTGAAGGTCAAGGTAATGACGGCACTGCTGAGGCAGGTGGGCACCGGCACGATCGACGTGAGCGCGCCGCGTACCCCAGTAACCAGATGAGCCGGCCGACACGCCGCGCTCATGTTTGATCGAGTCGGCTCCAGGCCTTACGGTCAGCCTCAGCAGGGTTGGGATAACTATAACCCTCTAGTTTACATCGAGATTTATTTGGATGCGAAGAACGTCACATAACAAGCCTTCAGCACCCGCCAGGGACTCGCGCAGAAACGTTTCAGAAAGGCCCATCGCCGTGGCAGCACCGCAGAACTACCTGGCCGTTATCAAGGTCGTCGGCATCGGCGGAGGCGGTGTCAATGCCATCAACCGGATGATCGATGTCGGTCTCAAGGGCGTCGAGTTCATCGCCATCAACACCGACGCCCAAGCCCTGTTGATGAGCGACGCCGACGTCAAGCTTGATGTCGGCCGTGAGCTGACCCGGGGTCTGGGCGCGGGCGCGGACCCCGAGGTCGGCAAGAAGGCCGCCGAGGATCACTCCGAGGAGATCGAAGAGGTGCTCAAGGGTGCCGACATGGTCTTCGTGACGGCGGGGGAGGGCGGCGGGACCGGCACCGGTGGTGCGCCGGTCGTTGCCAAGATTGCCAAGTCGATCGGTGCGCTCACGATAGGCGTGGTCACCCGGCCCTTCACGTTCGAGGGACGGCGCCGAGCCAACCAGGCCGAGACCGGTATCGCCGGCCTGCGCGAAGAGGTCGACACCCTCATCGTGATCCCGAACGACCGACTGCTCTCCATCAGCGACCGCGCTGTCAGCATGCTCGATGCCTTCCGCACGGCGGACCAGGTTCTCCTGTCGGGTGTGCAGGGCATCACCGACCTCATCACCACCCCGGGTCTGATCAACCTCGACTTCGCCGACGTCAAGGCCGTGATGCAGGGAGCCGGCTCGGCGCTCATGGGCATCGGCTCAGCTCGTGGTGACGACCGCGCGGTGCAGGCTGCAGAGCTGGCGATCTCCTCACCCCTGCTCGAGGCCAGCATCGACGGCGCGCACGGCGTGCTGTTGTCGATCCAGGGTGGCTCCGATCTCGGGCTCTTCGAGATCAACGAGGCGGCACGCCTGGTGCAGGAAGCAGCTCACCCCGAGGCCAACATCATCTTCGGTGCCGTCATCGACGATGCTCTGGGCGACGAGGTCCGGGTGACGGTCATCGCCGCAGGCTTCGACGGTGGCGGTCCGATCCGCCGCAATGACGACCGTGCCCTTGGCCAGATCGCCGGTTCTACGCAGCGCCCGGCTCCGGCACCTGTTCCGGCACAGCTTCCTCGTGTCGACCAGCCCGCACATGTGGTTGCGGCCCCGGCGCCCTCGCCTCACGTGCAGGGCGGCGTTCAAGCGCCGGCTCCGGAGGGTGCTGTGAACGGTGCTCAGCCCGCGAACGGCATCAAGCCCGTCACCGTGCCACCGCGCACCGTCACCTTCGACGACAACGACGATCTCGATGTCCCCGATTTCCTGAAGTAGGAGTGCCGCCGGGGCCGTGGACAGGCTGGTCGTCGGTTGTGGGACGCCCACCCCGCTCGCCCCTGGGCCAGGGCTAGGTCGACGCGGACTGTCGACCGCCCGCTCGTCCTGGGTCAGGGCCACGTCGACGGGGACTGTCGCCCGCCCGTGCGCCCCTCCCTGTCGGGGCTCGGCTAACGTGAGTGGCGTGTTCCATTGGCGTGAGCGGGTTCCGGCGGTGGTCGGACGAAGTGTCGACTGGGGATTCACCGCCAGACGCGGGGGATCGAGCGTGGGAGACTTCGCCAGCCTCAATCTTGGCGGACACGTAGGGGATGACCCTCTGGCCGTCGAGTCCAACCGCAGGCTGGTGGCCGGCTCCTTTGGTGTGGGTCGAGATCACCTGTTGTTCATGAACCAGTGCCACGGCTCAGAGGTCGTGGTTGTGGACGGGCCGTGGGAGGGGGAACCTCCCGAGGCAGACGCGATCGTGACGACGTCGACCGACCTCGCGCTGGCCGTTGTGGTCGCTGACTGCACCCCTGTCCTGCTGGTCGACCCGGTGGGCGGGGTCGCCGCCGCGGTGCATGCCGGTCGACCCGGGATGATGTCGGGCATCGTCGGGCGCACCGTCGACGCCATGACTTGCCTAGGGGCCACCTCTATCCGTGCGGCTGTGGGCCCCTCGATCTGTGGGCGCTGCTATGAGGTGCCCGAGGCCATGAGGGCACAAGCAGCGGAGATCAGTCCGGCCGCGACTGCCATCTCCTGGCGGGGGACCCCCGCCATTGACGTGGCTGCGGGCGTGGTTGACCAGTTGCAGTCCAGATCCGTTGCAGTGCAATGGATCTCGGGCTGTAGTCGCGAGTCGGAAGAGTTGTTCTCGTATCGTCGCCAGCACAGCACGGGGCGTTGCGCCGGGGTCGTCCGGTTGCTCGACGTCACCAAGGAGCGTCCATGACGTCCGTTCACGATGCCGCGGTGCGTCGCGCGGAGCTGGCGAGCGGCCTCGCGAAGGTCCAGGAGCGCATCAGGGCCGCCTGCATGGCGGCTGGCCGCGTCCGTGAAGACGTTCAGCTGATCGTGGTCACGAAGTTCTTCCCGGGCGCGGACATCGAGGTGCTCTGCGAGCTCGGCGTCACGGACATCGGCGAGAACCGTGACCAGGAGGCGTCGGCGAAGATCGCCTCCCTGCCGCCAGAGGTCCGTCAGCGCCTCCAGGTCCACTTCATCGGTCAGATGCAGACCAACAAGGCCAGGTCCGTGGCGACCTACGCCGACACCGTGCACTCGATCGACAGGGACAGGCTGGCCATTGCTCTTGAGCGGGCTGCCGCCGCAGCAGGCCGTGTCATCGGCGCGCTCGTCCAGGTGAACCTTGACGCGATCGCAGGTGCGGACGCGGTGTCGGGTGGAGGCGCCGTGGCCGGCCCGGCGCGCGGCGGCATACCGCTTGATGGCGTTGCCGAGCTCGCGAACATTGTCGCTGCCGCGCCGCATCTGAGGCTTCGAGGACTCATGGGCGTGGCCCCGCTGGGAGTCGATCCCGGAGCGGTATTCGCGCGGCTCGCCACTGCGTCGCGCGATCTCCGTTCTGATCACCCGGGAGCCACCTGGATCTCTGCCGGGATGAGCGCAGATCTCGAGTCTGCGGTGGCCAACGGTGCGACCCACCTGCGTGTCGGCAGCGCAATCCTCGGTTCACGCCCGTTCCGTGGGTAGTTTTGGGTCGAAGACTCTCGTCGGATCAACCGCAAAAAGCGGGCATTCACAACTCGAAGAACATTCATGACGTAGTTAAGGAGCTCGCGATGGCTGGGGCACTGCGCAAGACCATGGTGTACCTCGGACTGGCTGAGGATGACGACCACTACGACGGGTATGACGACTACGACGAGCCGGATGCTGGCCGCGAGGCTCCCGCCCGCGACGGACGATCCGCGGCCGTCACGCCGCTGCCGCAGCGCACGCCGGTGGCTCGCGTCGTCCGTGATGTCGAGGTCGGTGCGTTGAACCGGATCACGACGATCCACCCGCGCACCTACAACGAAGCCAAGAACATCGGCGAGAGCTTCCGTGACGGCACCCCGGTGATCATGAACCTCACCGATCTGGACGACGCCGACGCCAAGCGTCTCGTGGACTTCGCTGCCGGACTGGTGTTCGGTCTGCACGGCGCCATCGAGCGGGTCACCAGCAAGGTCTTCCTGTTGTCACCATCCCATGTCGAGGTGACCGCCAACGAGGTCGAGGCGCCCAAGCCCGCTTCTCGCGCCTTCTTCAACCAGAGCTGAGCGGACCACCGTCCACACCTGGTTGCTCGATTCTCAGCAAACACCGTCATGCTGGGCGTTGTGATCTCCGTTCTGGTCTTCGTTGTCTACCTGTTCTTTGCTGCCCTCATCTGTCGACTCGTCCTGGACTGGATCCAGGTGCTGGCCAAGGAGTGGCGCCCCAGCGGACCCGTCCTGGTTCTTGCCGAAGGTATCTACACCGTGACCGACCCGCCCTTGAAGTTTCTGCGACGTCTGATCCCACCGCTCTCGTTGGGGACGATTCGCCTCGACCTGGCCTTTCTGGTGTTGATGCTGGCTGTCTTCTTAACGTTGAGCCTCTTACAATCATTGTGACCACTAACTGACCTAACGCCCCACCTGACTCTTTGACCAACCGGTGGTCTGCTATAAGGTGGTGCGGCCCCTGACCGGTCTCGACCGAGGTGACAACATGGCGTTCACGCCCGAGGATGTCCTCAATAAACATTTCACCGCTACACAGTTTCGTCGTGGCTATGACGAGCAAGAGGTCGACGATTTCTTGGATGAGATCGTCGTTGAGCTGCGTCGGCTGAGCACTGACAATGACGAACTGAGTGTGAAGCTCAAGGCGTGCCTCGAGAGCAAGGGTGCTGCTGTTGCCAAGGCTCCCATGGTCAGTGCCTCAGCGGTTGGTGCCGGCGGCCGTGTGGAGTCCACGATCGCGACCGACAACAACGGCCGTGCGCCTGAACCCGCGGCGGCCAAGAACGACGACCAGGCGGCGCTCACAGAAGCTGCAGTGGCGGCTACGGCCGTGGCCGAACGCATCGCCAGGGACAAGATCGCGGCCGCCAAGGCCTCCGCCGATCAGGCCGAGAGGGAAGCCACCGCTCGAATCTCCAAGGCCAGGACCGATGCCGAGCAGGCAGAGGCCCAGACGGCCCAGCGCGTCAAGGCAGCACAGGAGGCCAGGGAGGCCGCGGACAAGGCTGCCCGGGACGCAAAGGAAGCCAAGGACGCTGCCGACAAGGCAGCCAAGGACGCCAAGGACGCTGCCGACAGGAGCGCCCGGGACGCCAAGGACGCTGCGGACAGGAGCGCGAAGGACGCCACGGACGCCAAGGACGCGGCGGACAGGAACGACAGGTCATCGTTTGCCGCGGCGGCGCCCGCTCCAGCCGTCAGCAAGGAGCAGGAGCACGTCGCGGCGGCAGGCGTCCTGGCCCTGGCGCAGAAGCTGCACGAGGAGTACGTCTCCGAGGGTCAGAACACCCGGGAGCGCCTCATCAGCGAAGGGCAGGCACACCACGACAAGGTTATTGGTGAGGCGGTGGCCAAGCATGCGGAGCTTCTCTCGACCGGTCAGGCCAAGCACGACGAGTTCCTGGCGATCGGTCGGTCCAAGCATGCCGAGTTCCTCTCGACCGGTCAGGCCAAGCACGACTCGCTCATCGCCGAGGCCAGTGCGCGACACGAGCAGATGATCACCGAGGCGCGCGAGCGCTCCACCGGCATGCTCGCCGAGGCCCAGCAGAAGAAGGCTGCGGTGCTCGAGGCGCTCGCTCGCGAGCGGGACCTGCTGGAGAAGAAGATCGATGAGCTGCGAACCTTTGAGCGTGACTACCGGGCGCGTCTGAAGTCCTACCTCGAGAGTCAGCTGCAGGAGCTGGACCACGTTGGGGTCGACAAGGCCAATGATGGCGAAGGTGATGGCAAGGACGGTCAGCAGAACGGCTGAACGTCCAAGAGCTGGGAGACCGCCGGAGCGCTGACCATCACGGTCGGCGCTCCGTTGTCCCCGGACAGGACCCAGCCGGTGACGTGATGCGGGACTCGTTGAGTGGACTAACCAGACCAACATCGGCGTTTTCCATTGTGTACTGAGCGGGATGGCCTTATCCTCACGCCACCTGTCCGCATTCCTGGGGATGACGCACTGCCACCGTGAAGGGGGCCGAGCATGGCTGTGAAGAAGGCGACGCCGGAGAAGAAGGCTGCGCCGGCGCGCAAAGGGGTTCCTGCGGCGAAGGCGGCTGTGCCGGCGCGCAAGACGGTTCCGCCGGTGAAGAGCAGCAAGCCCGTGCCGGCGCGAAAGACGGTTCCACCTGCGACGAGCACCACCAATGCTGTGCCGGCTAAGCGTGCCGCCACAAAGAGCGTTGAGAAGTCGGCTGCCACTCATGCATCCCGTACCGCGGTCCGGAACACGTCCAAGGTGTCCGCGTCGGCGACGCCGTTGCGCGCTCAAAGAACCGCGGCCCGCGCCTCCACAGCCCAGCCGCGGCCCTTGCGCGTCCGTGAAGACGAGACACCGTGGACGGCCAGGGAGCTCACCGCGGTCCGCACTGAGCTCGAAGCTGACGTCGCCCGCCTGCTGCTCGAGATCACCGTGGCCGAGTCTGAGCTGGCCGGTCTCATGCGAGACGCCGGTGACGGTGCCGGCGATGACCAGGCCGACGCCGGAACCAAGACGTTCGAGCGTGAGCAGGAGATCTCGCTGGCCAACAACGCCCGCGTGATGTTCGAACAGAGCGAACATGCCCTCCAGCGGATCGTCGACCGCACCTACGGCATCTGCGAGTCGTGCGGCAACCCGATCGGCAAGAATCGTCTTCTGGCCTTCCCGCGTGCGACCCTGTGCATGCCATGCAAATCCAAGCAGGAGCGTCGCTAATTCCCTCAACAGCGGCGAACGAGCGCACGACCGCACCATCGGCATCACGGCGTCCGCTGTTCGTCGGGCTTGTCACAGCGGCCGTACTCGTCTACAGCGCCGATCAGCTGACCAAGGCATGGGCCTCCGCGAACCTTGAGCCGGGCCAGCCGCGCGAGGTGGTCGGAACGTTGCTGCAGCTCAACCTGACCCGCAACTCCGGCGCTGCCTTCTCCATCGGCACCGGAGCCACCTGGTTCCTGACCCTCATCGCGTCTGCCGTGGTCCTGTTCATCCTGATCACCGTTCGTCGTCTCGGCAGTCGAGGCTGGGCCCTGGCCCTGGGATTGTTGCTGGGGGGCTCGCTGGGCAACTTGACCGACCGCATGTTCCGCTCTCCCGGACCGGGGCGGGGGCACGTTGTCGACTTCCTGCAGCTGCCGAACTTCCCGGTATTCAACATTGGCGACTCGGCCATTGTCAGCGCAGCGGTTCTGATTGCGCTTCTGGCCTTTCGCGGCATCAATGTGGACGGAACTCGTTCGGTTGACCACACACCCAAACATGAGGCCCCCGAGAAGTCTCCAAAACACTCAGCAGGATCAGTCAACGATGCCTGATGTCCGTTCGCTGTCGGTGCCCGAAGGCCTCGAAGGCGAACGTGTCGACGCGGCGCTCGCCCGCCTTTTCGGGTTGTCGCGAACCAAGGCTGCT
>DASVHT010000021.1:0-5516 GCA_036382455.1 Dermatophilaceae bacterium | reverse complement strand
GTACTTGTCTGGGTCGCCAGCTCCGAGAGCACGGTTGACTGGACCCAGGCGCTGTCCGTCGGTTCCAGCGTCTGGTTGCTCGCCAACGGAGCGCACCTGAGCTCGGGGCCTGCCACGATCTCGCTGATGCCCTGGCTCTTGACGGCCTTTGCGCTGATCGTTGCCACGGCCGCAGCCCGCCGGGTGGTCGTGCGCCTCAGCAACGGGCGCCCGCGCCGGTTCAGACGGTTGGGGGGGCTGCGTCGCGACGTCGCTGACGCAGGCGTCACCTTCGTTGCCTCGTATGCCGTTGTGGGTGTGGTCGTCTCGCTGCTGACACACGGCCAGCCCCTGGGCGCATCCGTGTTGGGCTCTGTCCTGGGCACTGCCGTCGTGGGTCTTGTCTCCATGCTGGTTGCGCTCGCGCTGGAGTTCCGGGAAGGGATCGGTTCGGTGGCGCCCGACCTGACGGCGGCCCTGGAGACGCGGCTGTCCATCCTGGTGCGCCGCTCCATCCGTCCGGGGTTATGGGGTGCGCTGGCGATCTTCGGCGCCGGGCTGGCCCTCGCCCTGGTCGTGGTGGCGATGCACCTGGACCGCATCGGGCGGCTCTACGACACCTTGGGCGCCGATCCGGTGGGCATGAGTGTGCTCACCATCGCCCAGGTCACGGTCTTGCCGAATGTCGCGATCTGGGCCGCGTCCTGGATGGCGGGGCCAGGCTTTGGCTTCGGTGTTGGCAGCGCCATCACGTGGTCGCACTCCAACCCTGGCCTGTTGCCGCTCATACCCGGTCTGGGCGCCCTGCCGGACCCCGGCCCGCTGCCAGCGGGTCTGTGGCTCAGCGTCCTTGTCCCGGTTGGGGCCGGAGCGCTGGTCGGATGGCGATCCCTTCGCGAGGTTGCTCGTCTCTCTGCCTTTCGGGTCAAGGCCAAGACCGCCGCGTCGGCCTGTGTGGTCGCTGCCCTGGTCCTGACACTGGCGAGCGCGCTTGCCGGCGGGTCGTTGGGCGCCGGGCGCCTTGGCTGGGTTGGAGCGCCGACCCTGACGTTTGGAGTCGCCGTCCTGGGCGAGCTGGTGCTGGGGGCGGCTGTTGTTGTCTGTCTCAGCCACTGGCGGGCTCTCCGACGCTGAGTCAGCGCCCTCCGCCGGGAAAGCCGCCGAGGAATGACTCGAGACCGCCATAGAAGTGCGACTTGCAGTCCGCCGCTGCAACCGCTGTGTTGGCCGCGCTCGTGCAGTCCTGCAGGTGCTTCGCAGGTCCGTAGACGGCATACGGAAGCAGCACCACCGCGATGAGGATGCTCACCATCACGAGACCGATGGCGTTCCACACGATGCCGCGGGTCGGTGCCCGGGCCACGGACATGGCCCTGATCGCCCGAGCCGACTCGATCCCGGCCCACACCAGGGGGAACGCGGCAACCCCGGTGTACGGCAAGGGGGTTCCGGAGGCGAGGAGACCGGCGAGCATGAGCATCGCGGACCGTCGCGCGTGCTTCATCCCCGGGGGCAGGACGCGTTGCGTGCGAGGAAGGGCCAACGAGGTGCTCCTGGCATGAGAGGGGTGGGCAATGACGGTGGGGCTGTCCGATATCGTCTCCCACCGTGACGAATACGCGGGACACCGGGTCGCAGGCGGGCTCCATCGTCGTCCTCGTCTCCGGCGCGGGGACCAACCTCCAGGCGCTCATCGACGCCACGGCCGACCCGGCGTACGGCGTGCGGATCGCAGCGGTCGGTGCCGATCGCGACGACATCGAGGGCCTTTCCCGCGCCCGGCTTGCGAAGATCCCCACGTTCGTATGCCGCGTGGCCGACTTCGCCACACGCGCGGACTGGGACGCCGCGCTCACGGCGCAGGTGGCGGCATACGACCCACAGCTCGTGGTCCTGGCCGGCTTCATGAAGCTCACCGGCGAGAGGTTCCTGGGGCGCTTCGGCGGGCGCGCCGTCAACACCCACCCGGCGCTGTCGCCATCCTTCCCAGGCATGCACAGCCCTCAGGAAGCCCTCGAGTACGGCGTGAAGGTCACCGGATGCACGTTGTTCGTCGTGGACTCCGGCGTCGACACCGGCCCGATCGTGGCCCAGAGCGCTGTCAGCGTGCAGGACGACGACACCGTCGAGACCCTGCACGAGCGCATCAAGACTGCCGAGCGCCAGATGCTCGTCGACTACGTGGGCCGGATGGTCCGCGATGGTTTCACCGTCAACCAGCGAAAGGTCACCATCTCGTGAGCGAGTCGAAGGCTTCCGGCAAGCGCGTCGTTCGGCGTGCCCTGATCTCCGTCTACGACAAGTCCGGGCTCGAGGTGCTGGCGCACGGCCTTCACGAGGCCGGAGTCGCACTGGTGTCGACGGGTTCCACCGCCTCGCGGATCGCCGACGCCGGCGTGCCCGTGACCAGGGTCGAGGACCTCACCGGGTTCCCCGAGTGCCTCGACGGCAGGGTCAAGACCCTGCACCCCACCATCCACGCCGGGATCCTGGCCGACACCGGCAACCCCGACCACATGGCGCAGCTGCGTGACCTGGGCATAGAACCGTTCGACCTGGTCGTCTCGAACCTCTACCCGTTCAGCGACACGGTGAGCTCAGGGGCATCCCAGCAGGAGTGCATCGAGCAGATCGACATCGGTGGGCCCTCGATGGTGCGGGCATCGGCCAAGAACCACGCGAGCGTCGCGATCGTGACCAACCCCGCCGAGTACGGCTCGGTGTTGGTGGCGGTGCGCGGTGGCGGCTTCACCCTCGAGCAGCGCAAGACCCTTGCGGCAGAGGCATTCGTGCACACGGCGAGCTACGACGTGGCGGTCGCCACCTGGATGGGCAACGTCCTGGCGGACACCAGTGACGGCACCGGCTTTCCTGCCTGGACCGGCATGACGTGGACCAGAGCGACCGCCCTTCGCTACGGCGAGAACCCGCATCAGAAGGCGGCGCTCTACACGCTTGGGCGCCCCGGCATCGCCACCGCCGAGCAGCTCCACGGCAAGGAGATGTCCTACAACAACTTCATCGACGCCGATGTTGCCCAGCGCGCGGCGTACGACCACGCCGAGCCGGCTGTTGCCATCATCAAGCACGCCAACCCCTGCGGGATCGCGGTCGGCGTCGACATCGCGGAGGCACACCGGCGCGCCCACGCCTGTGACCCGCAGTCGGCCTACGGCAGCGTCGTCGCGACCAACCGTCCCGTCACGCCGCAGATGGCTGAGCAGGTCGCTGGCGTCTTCACCGAGGTCGTTGTCGCCCCGGCGTATGAGCCGGCAGCACTTGAGATCCTGATGCGCAAGAAGGCGATTCGCCTGCTGAAGCTGCCCAAGGGCATCGAGACCCTGACCGATGAGCGTGAGTTCCGTGCGGTCAGCGGCGGCGTCCTGATGCAGACACGCGACAAGGTTGATGCTGTCGTCGAGGGAGCGACCGGCGGCGATGACCCCTCTCGCTGGGTGCTCGTGTGCGGCGAGCCGGCCGACGACGCGATGATCGCAGACCTGTCATTCGCCTGGCGGTCGATCCGCGCCGTCAAGTCCAACGCCATCCTGCTGGCCAAGGAGGGCGCGAGTGTTGGCATCGGCATGGGCCAGGTCAACCGGGTCGACTCCTGCCACCTGGCAGTCACCCGCGCCGGTGCGGAGCGCGCGAAGGGCTCGGTCGCGGCGTCGGATGCGTTCTTCCCGTTCGCCGACGGCCTGCTCGTCCTGCTGGACGCAGGCGTCCGGGCCGTCGTCGCACCCGGAGGATCCGTTCGCGATCCCGAGGTCATCGAGGCCGCACGCGGAGCAGGCATCACGATGTACTTCACCGGCACCCGCCACTTCGCCCACTAGGACGGTACGCGGCCGCGACGACCTGGGCGCGAGCTAGCGCGGCACTGCGCACACGATGGGGCTGCGGGCGTTGGTGACCACGTCGTTGAGGGAAACCTGATGGGCGGCGGACAGACAGACCTGCTGACCACTGGGCAGTCCGCGCAACGTCACCTGAGGGACTGCTTTCGCACCCGTGTAGCTGACCATCGCCCGCGCCTTGGACCCGCTCCCGTCATAGATCACGGTTGCCACGACGTCGGGGCGGATCGGCATCGTCCAGGACACGATCAGCTCACTGTGGTTCGACCCACGGGTCACGACAACATTCTTCGGGGCGTATCCGGCCGCGGCCGAGGCAACGGCGCGATGTGCCGGCTGGAAGGTCGTGAATGCCGCCAGCAGGACTGCCAGCGCGCCGCCGAGGATGAGTATCAGGCTTCTGGTGCTGACCAGCTGTCCAACCCGGGCAGGCCGAACCTGGGGGAGCGCCGTTTCGCGGACCTCCGGGCTGGCGAGACGCCGGCCCAGCGCGGTGAGGGCGGTGCCGAGCTCGGCGGCCGATGCCGGACGGTTGCGCGGTTCGGCCGCCATGCACGAGCGAAGCAGCTTCTCCAGGTCGGGTGGGACGCCGGGGCGATCGATGGCGGGCAGGTCGTTGCGCAGGATGCGGGTGACCAGGGGGCCGAGCCCGATGCCTGCCTCCGTTGCGAACGGAGCGTGACCGGTCAAGAGTGTGTAGAGGGTCGAGCCCAGCGAGTAGATGTCCGTCGCTGCGGTGCCCGACCTGCCTTCAAGGATCTCGGGAGCGGCGTGGACGACCGTGTACGCCGCGGTCTCGGTAACGGTCTCGTCCTCGATGACGACGCTGGCGATCCCGAAGTCGGCCAGCGCGGGCTCGCCGTATGACGTGAGCAGCACGTTGTGCGGTTTGACGTCGCGGTGCAGGATGCCGGCCTGGTGGGCTGCACTCAGGGCGCTGCACAGATGAGCTCCGACGGAGATGACCTCAGCTACCGGCAGCGGCCCATGGGCGGCCAGCTTGTCAGCCAGAGAGCCGCCCCCGCAGTACTCCATGGCCAGCCACGGACGATTGCCGCCCGTCGTACCCGCGTCATACACCGTCACGATGTTCGGGTGCGACGACACCCGGCCGGTCGCCAGACACTCGGCACGAAATCGCCGCAGCTGACGGTCGTTGAGGCTGTCCGAGCGCAGGATCTTCAGGGCGACCGTTCGATCGAAGCGGGTGTCACGCGCACGGTAGATGGTGGCGAAGCCGCCTTGGTCGATCCTGACCGGGTTCTCGTACCCCGCAGGTTCGTCAGGGCCCCATTCATCAGGTTCACGTCGCTTGCGGTGCTCTCCCACTGCCACGCCAATCCCCTCATCAACCGCGCCGCGTCCTCGCGGGTGAAGTTTCTCACGGCAGGGGGTCGCCCCGGTGGGCTCAGGCCTTGCCTGTGGAAAGATCCGGTCATGACCGCGCGGACTCTGGACGGCAAGGCGACCCTGGCAGCCATCAAGGAAGAGCTCAAGGGCCGGATCGCGGCGCTGGCCAGCCGTGGCATCGTCCCAGGCCTCGGGACTGTTCAGGTCGGCGAGGACCCCGGCACCAAGTGGTACGTCAACGCCAAGCACAAGGACTGCGCCGAGGTTGGCATCGCGAGCATCAGGTACGACCTCCCGACGGGCACCAGCCAGTCAGAGGTCGAGGCCATC
>DASVHT010000020.1:0-1531 GCA_036382455.1 Dermatophilaceae bacterium | reverse complement strand
GTCCACGGGTTTGCCTCGGGGTTGACCCATACCGACGAGCAGACGCGTCCGCCGGGCTTGAGCACGCGCGCGAACTCGGCTGTCGCCTTGGCGACGTCGGGGAAGAACATGTACCCAAAACGCACGGAGACGCTGTCAAAGCTGGCGTCGTCGAAGGGCAGATCGTCGGCGCTGCACACCCTCGTCTCGATATTGGTCACCCCCTGCTTGTCAGCCCGTCGCGCTGCAACCTCCAGCATCTCCGGTACGAGGTCGGTCAGAACGACACGTCCTATCGGCGCGAGCCGGGCGATACTCAGGCCCGGCTCACCTGTGCCGGCTGCGATATCGAGAGGGTGCGGCTCCCCTGGAGGGTGCTTGGGGGGTCGCTGATCGGCGCCCGTGGACAGGGGGTTGGTGCTCCAGCGGTGATGCTAGCGCGCCGATCGTGGGCTGGTGGGCGGGGATTCGGGGCCGGGCCAGGGCTATGTCTCGGTTTTCCGGCGTTTCCGGCCTGGTGTCGAGTCCGGGGTAGCGGTCTTGGCCGTCAACTGATCGGCGGTCTGGATCGCTTGTAGGGACACGATCTCGAGCTTGGCGACGAGGTCTTTGAGCCGTCGGCTGTTGTCGAACCATGGTTGGTAGCGGGCGAGCTGCTCGTCGGTGAGGAACTTGGTGACGGTCTTGCCCCGGAGGGTGCGAGTCCACTGGGTGTAGGGCCCGTGCAGGATCGGCGGGTCTGCCTTGCAGGCACAGTTGCGCTTGCCGCAGCGCATCAGCCGGACCACGACCGATCCGGGCAGCAGCCCGTCGATCTCGGCGAGCGCCTCGGCGAGGGCCCTGCGGGTCGCGGCGAAGGGCGGCCCTTGCGCTGGCTTACCCATCGCTTCCTCTCCTGACGTCGGGTCGAAGGTCCACGATCGATGATCCTACAGCGTTTACGTTGTAGGAACACCGATCAGGAGGAGGCCCCATGCCGATCAGCTGCGCCGACACTGCTTTCAGCGCGAGCCGCGACCGCTTCGAGCAGGTCTGTTCGTTCCTGGGTGATCAGGAGGCCGCAAGCCTCACCCACAGCGAGCTGGAACAGAGGCTGACGGTCGATCTGCGTGAGCTGGTCCGGCAGCTCTACCAAGACCACCTGGACCTGCGTGCGGTCCGCGAGCAGCGCCTGGACGACGTCGTTGACGCCGAGGGCAGCCGGCGGGCAAGTGTCGAGTCCGGCCATGTCCGGCCGCTTCAGACCCGAATCCGTGAGTTGGAACCCACGGATTCGGGTCAGACGATCTTCGGCGCGGTCGAGGTCACCCGCTTGGCGTATCGCCGGCGCGGTGAGCGCAACCTCTGTCCCGCCGACGCGGCCTTGAACCTGCCCCGTGAGCTGCACTCCCACGGGTTGCGGGAGCTCTCAGCCATCGAGTCCTCAAGGGGGAGCTTTGAGGAAGCCAGCGAGGCGATCCGCCGGATCACCGGCGGGCAGCTCGGCAAGCGTCAGGTCGAGCAGCTGGCGGCCCGCGCCGCGGTCGACTTCGAGGCCTTCTACTCCCAGCCG
>DASVHT010000019.1:0-2232 GCA_036382455.1 Dermatophilaceae bacterium | reverse complement strand
CGTACATCGAGTCTATCTGTCTTCACCGCCTCGGCCAACCACGCTGGCGTCCCGGCTGTCCGCGCTAAGTTTTCATCACCGAGACGAAGAGTTCCGTTGGCTGTTCTCGTCACGCGATTACTGATGAAGTGCGGTGGATCCCACTGGAACTGGAATGGATAGTAGGAGATGCAGGCGATCGCCAGCGCGAGGGCAATGAGAGCCCATGCCGATGTCGGCGCCACACCAGAGCGCGCAATCGTCGACCGGGCTGAGGAGCTACTGCCCCCTGCACGGTCTACTTCCCTGAGCATCATCATCATCACCAACTACGACGAGGAGTGGCCTGGTGGCTTATCGATATCGAACACCCAGTCTGACCCTGATCGTGCGCCACGAACGCGAAGGGAGACATCGATGTAGACGGTGATCTTCTGGAGCGGGGTCGTGTCCGTCCCGCGGTGTAAACGACGACGGACGTAGGTTCCTTCAAGAGCTACCAACTCAGCGAAGGAAGGACTACGCCCGTGTCAGCACGAGTATCACCCACCGACAGGATCCGTGGCGAGATCGACGCCTTGTTCGACGGGTCGCGTGACTTGTCGCAGATCATCGAGGACGTCGCCCGTCTTGGTGCGCGGTTGATCATCCAGACTGCGGTAGAGGCCGAGGTCGACGTGTTCTTGGGCCGGGTCCGCTATCGGCGGGCCGCGGACTGCCCAGACGCCCGGGCGGGCAGCCGTAACGGCTTCGGCAAGTCGACGGTCAAGACCACCGCCGGGCCGGTCACTGTGGAGCGGCCGAAGCTGCGCGGCACGACCGAGGCGTTCGCCTCGCAGCTGTTCGGCAAGGGCGTCACCAAGTCCAACGCGTTGGAGTCGCTGGTGATCGCCGGGTTCGTGCGCGGCCTGTCGGTGCGCGATGTGGAGAACACCCTGGCCGACGCGCTGGGCGCCGAGGCGGCGCTGTCCAAGTCGACAGTCTCGCGGGTGTGCCAGGCGATCGGCGACGAGTTCGAGGCGTGGTCCGCGCGGCGGCTGGACGAGCTGGAGCTGGACTACCTGTTCCTGGACGCCAGCCTGTTCAAGATGCATCCCGGCGCCCGCGCCGAGCCGGTGCTCGCGGCCTGGGGCATCACCACCGGCGGGGCGCCGGTGTTCGTCGCGCTGGCCGCCGGCGGGTCGGAGTCGACCGACGCGTGGGGCGACTTCCTCGACGAACTCAAGACCCGGGGTCTGCGTCCGCCGCTGCTGGTCATCTCCGACGGCGCGGCCGGGCTGATCAACGCCGCCGAGACCGCGCTGCCCCGCTCGCTTCGCCAACGCTGTCTGATCCACCGATGCCGGAACCTTCTCGCCAAGGTGCCGGCGCCAGCGCAGGCCGAGTTGCGCGACGCGTACTGGGCGATCTTCGACACCGATGACCTGATCGCCGACGGCATGACCCCCGGACCGAAGCTGGTCGCCGCCGTGCAGGCACGCATCGACGTCTTCGCCGCCAAGTACCAGCATGCGTTCCCGTCGGCGGTCAAGTGCCTGCTCTCCGAACGGGAGCAGCTGACCAGCTACCTGCGCTTCCCACTCGAGCATCACCGCCGCATCCGGCACTCCAACTTCATCGAACGCACCTTCGGCGAGACCCGCCGTCGGGTGAAGGTGATCGGCCGGCTGCCCGGCGAGAGCAGCTGCCTCAACCTCGTGTGGGCCGTGCTCGACCGCGCCTCCCGCGGCTGGCGCGGCATGACCATGACACCCACCGGCACTCGGCTACTGGCCGAGCTACGCCACCAGCTTCTCGACCCGCCGACCCCGACCAGCCGGCCCAACAGCAGCACCAAGATCACCAACACCGAGACTGTCGGGGCCGTCGCCTAACATGCCCACCAAGGAGCCGAAGTCAGTCGTCAATTACACCGACGCTGGGACGCGACCTGGAGCGGTGTTGTGCGGGTGATGAAGGTAGGCCCTTCGCAGCCGCCCGGTAGGGGGAGGCTGCAAACCACCGTCAGCTGCGTCGGGTCAATGCCCGGGGTGGTGAGCGTGACGGAAAAGGCGCGGCTTGATCGCGTCAGGTGGGGATCGGGAAGGCGAGCGGAAGCGAACCACCGTGGACGTGTCGAAAGTCTATAGGGTGCGGCTCCTTTCAAGGGTCGTCCGAGCGTCACCAGTGCGGCGGGCCGAAGCAGTTCGCGGGTGAGCTAGCGGCGTGAGCGTCAGCGCCTGGTCGTGGCCGGTGAAGCGGTGTTGTTGACCT
>DASVHT010000018.1:0-5288 GCA_036382455.1 Dermatophilaceae bacterium | reverse complement strand
ATGCTCACGCACCTCCCCCCGCGGAACGACCCCGTCGTATGCCGTGCCCAGGCTGGGGCCGTATGGCCCGGTCTCGTCGAGCTCGCCGAAGCCGACGCCGTACATGAGCTGTGAGCCCGAGCGCCTAGCCTTGGGCACATGACCCGACACGATGGCCGCGCCAACAACCAGCTCCGCGACATTGTGATCACCCGCAACTGGCTTGACCACGCAGAGGGCAGCGTTTTGGTGGAGTTCGGCAGAACCCGCGTGCTGTGTGCGGCGTCCTTCACACCCGGCGTGCCGCGTTGGCGCAAGGGAAGCGGCGAGGGCTGGGTGACCGCCGAGTACGCCATGCTGCCAAGGGCCACGAACACCCGCTCCGACCGTGAGTCCGTCAAGGGCCGCATCGGTGGCCGCACCCACGAGATCTCGCGACTGATCGGCCGAAGCCTGCGCGCTGTGATCGACACCAAAGCGTTGGGGGAGAACACGATCGTCCTCGACTGTGACGTGCTCCAGGCCGACGGGGGCACGCGAACGGCTGCGATCACCGGCGCCTACGTCGCTCTTGCCGACGCCATCGAGACCGGTCGCCGATCTGGTGCCATCGGCAAGAACGCCCAGCCGCTCAAGGGTTCGGTCGCTGCGGTCAGCGTTGGCGTTGTCAAGGGTGTGCCGGTCCTGGACCTGGACTACCCCGAGGACTCGAGCGCCGATACCGATATGAACGTCGTGCTGACCGGGACCGGCGCGTTCGTCGAGATCCAGGGAACCGCCGAGGCCGAGCCGTTCGACCGCGCGCAGCTCGACGCTCTGCTCGATCTGGCCGCAGGTGGTTGTGCCGAGCTCACGAGGCTTCAGCTCGCGGCGCTGTCGCAGGTCACAGAGGTCGATGCGTGAGGCGGATCGTCCTTGCGACGCGCAACCCCCACAAGGTCGGCGAGCTGAGGGCGATCCTTGGCGACCTGATCGGCGAGCTCGATCTCGAGATCGTGGGGATGGACGAGTTCCCTGACGTTGCAGACGTGGTCGAGACCGGCGTGACCTTCGCCGAGAACGCCACTCTCAAGGCGGTCGCTGCTGCCGAGGCGACGGGGCTGCCTGCGCTGGCGGATGACTCAGGTCTGGCTGTCGACGTCCTGGGCGGTTCGCCGGGTGTGTACAGCGCACGCTGGGCCGGTACCCACGGCCAGGACCGGGCCAACCTCGAGCTGTTGCTGGCCCAGCTCACTGACGTTCCCGACGAGCACCGCTCTGCGGCGTTCGTGTGCGCTGCGGCGCTGGCGATGCCAGCTGGCCGAGTGGTGGTTCGCGAAGGCCGTATGCCGGGCACGCTGGCCCGGGAGCCGCGCGGCGACAACGGCTTCGGCTATGACCCGATCCTCGTGGTCGACGGTGACCTCAGGACGGCCGCCCAGCTGAACCCTGAGGAGAAGAACGTGATATCCCACCGCGGCAAGGCTTTTCGCGCACTGGCAGCCGACATCCGGGCGTTTCTGGACGACCGTTAGAACCTCGAGATCTTCATCTGTTCGCAAACGCAGGGTGACATGACACGCTGATCGGATGAAACGCTCGTGGTCGGCTCTGGCCGGCGTCGTGGCGGGCGCCCTCACGCTTGGCGTTGCGACGCTGGTCGCCGGGGTGATGACCCGGACGGGGCTCGCGAGCGGCACTCCGTCACCTGTGATCGCCGTTGGCGGAGCGTTTGTCGACCACACGCCGCCGTGGTTGAAGGACTTCGCAGTCTCGAGGTTCGGCACCCACGACAAGCTGGCGTTGTTCATCGGGATGGCTGTGGTGCTCATCGTCGTCTGCGCGGCTATCGGCGCTCTGGGGACCCAGCGGCATACCGCTGGTCTGGTGGTCTTTGTCGTGGCCGGCGCTATCGGTGCGCTGGCGGTGGCCACTCGTCCCCATGCCGGCAGCCTGGACATCCTGCCGACGATGATCGGCACGGCTGCCGGTCTGGGGGTGCTGTCCACCTTGGGGCAGCCGGGAGCCCGGGGCGCCGACGGCAGCGCGGTTGACCGACGGCGTTTCCTCTTGACGGGTGCAGCCGTCGCAGCCGGTGCCGCCACGACTGCCGCGTTGGGCCAGTGGCTGGGACAACGGGCCGCTCAGACAGCTCAGTCACGCTCTGCCATCAGGCTTCCCAAGGTCGCCAAGCCGGTTGTCGTCCCGGCGGGCGCGCAGCTGGACGTCAAGGGCATCACTCCCTACATCATCGACAGCGCGAGCTTCTACCGCATCGACACGGCTCTGGCCGTGCCCCAGCTCGACACGGCCGGCTGGTCCCTGAGGGTTCACGGAATGGTCGACCACGAGGTCAACATCGACTGGGCAACCCTGCTCACCAAGCCGATGGAGGACGCACTCGTCACGTTGATGTGCGTCTCGAACGAGGTCGGGGGCAACCTGACCGGCAACGCCATATGGACCGGATGGCCGGTGCGAGAGCTGCTCAAGCTGGCAGGGCCCAAGCCCGGCTCGGACATGGTGCTGTCGACCAGCAGTGACGGGTGGACCGCGGGCACCCCGTTGTCGGTGCTGACCGACGACCGCAACGCCCTGATCGCCATTGCCATGAACGGCCAGCCGCTACCGCCCGAACACGGCTTCCCGGTGCGGCTCGTCGTGCCCGGGCTGTATGGCTATGTGTCGGCAACCAAGTGGGTGACCGAGCTGAAGGTGACGACCTTCGCCGATGACGACGGCTACTGGACGCCTCGCGGCTGGTCCGCCCGCGGCCCGGTGAAGACGCAGTCGCGCATCGACGTGCCGCGTGGCGGCGATCGGGTCAGGGCCGGGGCGGTCGCGATCGCGGGGATCGCCTGGGCCCAGCATCGTGGGATCAAGGCCGTGGAGGTGCGGGTGGACGCTGGTCCCTGGCAGCAAGCCCGGCTGGCGGAGGAACCCACGGTCGACTCCTGGCGACAGTGGGTGCTGCCGTGGCAGGCCGCGCCGGGCAGCCACACGATCACCGTGCGCGCCACTGACGACGAGGGCGTCGTGCAGACCCAGACGCAGGCGCCCCCGGCGCCGGACGGCGCCACTGGTTGGCACACGATCACGGTCAACGTCGACTGACCTGACCCAGCCGACCCGCCAGCGCAAAGGGTCTGGGCGCCTATGCGTCTTCGTCGATTGACCTGACCCAGCCGACCCGGCCGGGGCAAAGGGTCTGGGCGCCTATGCGTCTTCGTCGCGGACCTGGCCCCGGCCGGACTTGGTTGCGCCGCGTTGTCGCTTGGCCTCGAGTCGTCGCCGTTGTGAGCCTCGGGTTGGCTGGGTGGCCCGTCGCGCAGGTGGCGGTGGCAGCAGTGCCTGCCTCAAAGCCTCGGCCAGCCGGTTACGTGCGGCCACCCGGTTCTGGCGCTGGGACCGGTGCTCAGAGGCGACGATGATGAGCGCGCCGGCCACCAGCCGATCCTGGAAAGCTGACTCCACCCGAAGTCGCTGGGCTTCCGAAAGCCTTGCCAGTGCAGGTGACTCGAGCACCTGCCAGCGCAGCTCGACCCTGCTGTCGGTGGTGTTGACTCCTTGGCCGCCGGGGCCCGAAGAGCGCGAGAACCTCTCGAGCAGCTCTGCCGCCGGGAGAACGAAACCCGAGCGAAACCCTGGGCCTGGCCCGAGCACCAGATCGCCGCCGGGCTCGTAGTTGTTCGCTGCCATTGGTCAACTCTCTCGTGCGGCCGATGAGATTCGAACTCACACTGTCAGGTACCTAAAACCTGTGCCTCCTGCCAATTGGGCTACGGCCGCGCGGTGCCGACTCTAGACCGTGGGGCCTTCTTGCGGCCAAACCACCGAGTCGGCCCCTCTGAGGGCCAGGTTCGGTGGTCTCAGCGCAACAAGAGAGGTCGGCGGGCCGGGTCAGTCGAGACCAAGGGCCTTGCTCAGGGAGGCGACGTGAACAGTGGCCTTCACGTTGTACTTGGGCAGGGCGATGGTGCCGTCGGGGCCGACGACGATGGTCGAACGGATCACCCCGGTGACCTTCTTGCCATAGAGCGTCTTCTCGCCGTATGCCCCGTAGGCGTCCATGACCCTGCGATCCGGGTCCGAGAGCAGGGGATAGGTCAGGGACTCCTTGTCCACGAACTTGGCGAGCTTGTCAGGCTTGTCCGGGCTGATGCCGACCACGTCATACCCGGCCCGCTGAAGCCGGACCAAGGAGTCGCGGAAGTCGCACGCCTCCGTGGTGCACCCCGGGGTCATGGCGGCGGGGTAGAAGAAGATGATCAGGTTGCGGCCGATGAAGTCGCTCAAGGACACCGACCTGCCGGTGTGGTCCTTGAGCGTGAACGCCGGTGCGGTCTGGCCGGTTTCGAGGCGGGGCATGAGGGCCTTCCGGTGGGTGCGACGGGCGTGCTTGCCCGGATATGTGCCCCCAGTCTGCGTTATGGTCCCTGTAGGGACCTCACAGCACCGAGACCTCCAAGTACAGAGGAGTCACCCGCATGGGCGAGCAGACCAAGAGCTCACCGGACGCGATCGAGGCCGAGATCGCCGCGACCCGCGCGCATCTGGCCGCCACGATCGACGAGTTGTCGGTCCGGGCTCGGCCAAGGGAGATTGCGCGGCGAAAGGCTCGATCGGCCAAGGCCGGGTTCGTCGAGGCGACCCATACGCCCGAGGGTGACCTTCGGGTGGAGCGAGTCGGTGCGGTGGTGGCAGCTTCGGCCGTGCTGGTGGGTCTGGTGCTTGCCGTCCTGCATCGTCGCCATCACGGCAGCCGGCCCGGGCGCCGTGGCTGAGAACGGTGCCTCAGGCGACGAGCGCCTGCCCATCCGGATGCTGCACGACCGCGTCCTCGTCTCGCTTGAGGGCGAGGCCGGCGAACGCCAGACGGGGGCCGGTTTGGTGATTCCGGCGACAGCCAGCATCGGAAAGAGGCTCGCCTGGGCCGCCGTGGTCGCGACCGGTCAGAACGTGCGGCAGGTCCAGATCGGCGATCGAGTGCTCTTCGACCCGGAGGACCGGGCCGAGGTGGAGCTGCGGGGCAAGGGCTACCTTTTGCTGCGGGAGCGCGACATCCATGCGGTGGCGGCGCCACGAGTGGAAGCCAAACAGACCGGCCTCTACCTCTGAGGTCTCCAAGAACGACGTCTCCAAGAACGTTGGGCCCCAACATCTTGGGGCTGCCGGGGCCGATTCAGAGGGACGCAACCAGCAGGTGCGCGCCGCCAGCTTCGTCAGGCGTTCGCTGCGTCCAGAAAACGGCGAACAACGTCAACGTACTCGTCCTCCTGCTCGACGAAGGTCATGTGACCGCTCTGCTCGAAGATGTGCAGCTGTGACCG
>DASVHT010000017.1:0-6943 GCA_036382455.1 Dermatophilaceae bacterium | reverse complement strand
CCTCCCGCCGTGGTCCCAGGTGGACGGAATCCAGGGCCTACTTCGTCAGCTCCGACGGCTGTCCTGACGACGGGGCCGCCGCCGAACCCTAGGCCAACTTGTGGCCACGCGCGCGGCGCCGGCACGGTGGTTCTCGCTTTGCCTGGCGGACGGCGGGCTCTGTTCGCTGTCCCATCCGGGGACGACGGTCACCACCGGCTGCCCCTGGTGATCGGGTTGCCCGGATACGGCCGGACATCGGAGGAACTTGCCGCGCAGAGCCGGATTCCGGCCCGGGCTATGGCAGCGGGGGTGCTTGCGGTGCTGCCTCAGGCTGCGGGCCCCGCCAAATCCTGGAACCTCTCCGGTACTACCGACAACGGCGATGTATCGTTCCTGTCCGCGCTGGTAACGCGGTTGGCTGCCACCGAATGCGCCGATCCTGCCCGCGTCGTGATCACCGGGATAAGCGACGGTGGCGACATGGCCGTCTTCGCCGCCTGCGCCATGCCGGGCAGGGTCCAGGCGGTGGTCACGGTAGCGGCGTCGATCGACCCACGGGTGGGCTGCCACCGGCTCCGGATCGTCGCCGTCCATGGCGACGCCGACCCGGTGGATCCCTACCGTGGGGGACCCGACAGCCGGCCCGGTTACCTTGCGACCCCGCCGGCCGCCGCGGCCATCGCGGCCTGGGCTGCCCTTGACGGCTGCCACACGGCCGTCACTACCAGGGTTGCCACGCACGTTGCGGTCACCACCTACCCCTGCGGCGCCCAGCTGGTCACGGTCAACGGTGGCGGTCACACGTGGCCCGGAGGCGCGCCGGTCAACCCCTCGCTCGGGGTCACCACCGGCGAGTACGACGCCACGGCGACGATCCTTGCGCTGGTCTAATTGACCTTTGCCGCGCGATTGACCGCCACCGCGTAAGGATCACTGGCAATCGGGACGGCTTGGTCAACCACGAGGAATGACCGGGCGCCGACAACGGTTGCGGTGGCCCGTAGCCAGGGGCGCCGTTGCTCAGGGTCGAGGGCCGCACCCAGCAGTCCCAACGCGGTCCAGGCCAGGGCATGCTCACCGACGTGGCTCAGGATCACCGCGCCCCGACGCATCCCGGACGATGCCGTCAGCGACTGGATCCTGACCAGGGCGGCAACCTCATGCTTCCGCAGGCTTGCTGGGCTCATCAACGAGGAAGGACGGCAACGAAGTCCCGCGACGACGGCTGGAGGTAGCGGTAGGGGTTGGGGTGCTCGTCCCTGGTGAGCATGTGTGGCACCGCCACGCCACTGCCGGGGTGGGTGTAGGTGATGAAGTTGGTCCACGCCTTGTTGATGTCGAGCTCCATGGCCGTTACTGCTCCGGCGTCATGGACGATCTTGGCCAGCGTGGGCACCGACATCGAGGCCCCCACCACGAACACCAGCGAGCCGTCCTTGCGGACTCCCAGGGCCGAGCGCCACACGAAGGTGGCGTTGCCGACGGTCTTGCCCCAGGTTCTGGTGGTCCTGCTGTTCACGTCGGGCGAGATGGCGCCGTTCTCCACCAGCAGGCCGAGGTTCTGGCGGACGGCAGCCACGTCGGGGCCCGGCGTGGCCGCGTTCCACCTGACCACGTCGACGTGCCCATCCTTGTAGAGCACCATCGACGCAGCGCCCTGGCGCAGCGGCACGGCGGTCTGACCGTCTTGCCAGTAGCCGCCATTCGCGTCCTGCATGGTGAATCCCGAGTTGAAGGTGGCCATCAGGCTGTTTCGTTGAGAAGACGGAACGTCGAAGGCCTGGGACCAACCCGAACCGCCGGGCACTCGGAAGCCGGGGTGCAGGACCATCTTGACCAGCTTCTGGTTGAGCCAGGCCACTCCAACCATGTAGCTGGTGTGCTGTCCGTCCGGACGCAGGAACGCGGCCCTGACCGCCGGCTGCCCGTGAACACTGGTCAGCGTCTGCCAGACGCCCTCGTTGGGCAGCGCAGGTTGGGCCTGGGGTGGGATGGGAGCCAGAACGGCGATGCTTGGCTTCGCTCGCGAGGTACCGGAGGGCAGGCTGGAGGCCGCTCGGGGTGCGGAGACGAGGGGAATCCCACCGGCGAGGCTTCCGCCAACCTTGGGCGGATTGAGCTGGTACTGGACCTGTTCCAGCTCGCTGACGACCCAGCCGAGCCCGTTGAACCGGGCCCACTCGGCCAGCCGGGCAGCCGTGGTGTCGGTACCTGGGGCCGCCAGGGCGCTACCGATCGACCAGCTCAGCCACAGCAGTGGGACAAGGATCACCACGCCCGCGCGGCGCAACCAGATCCGGCGCCGGCTCGGTCGCGATACTTCAGGCCGCGTCGGTCGGCGATGCTCTTGAGGAGTTTCGGCCTGCCTGTCGGTGCGAGTCGTCATTACCGCGTTCCCCATTCCTCTTCGACAACACTACGAGGTGCTACGCCATACGAGTTCACGCGACTCACAGGTGGGCCTGGTCAATCGCGGACTGCAGCGACTGCAGGTATCCGTCGCTGGTCACCGTGGCCCCGGAGACGGTGTCGATGGAAGCGGACTGCGTCTGGACGACCTCCTGATCGAGGACGGGCAGGGCATAGCCGTTGATCTGTGCGTCGATGTCGGTGCCCTGGGGGTACTGCACCGCCCGGGCCCGGGTGACCTTGCCGCCGCGGACCGTGATCTGGACCTGGACCGGCCCCCACTGGGTATCCGCGACGCCACCGGTGTAAGCGACCGCTGAGGTCGCCGGGCTCGGTGTGGACGTCGGGGCCCCGCTTCTGGTCGACGACCGGGGCTGCTTGGTAGGGCGGGAAGACGCCGGCTGCTGGATCACCGGGCTGGCCGAGACCCTGGCGTTGCTGGAGCTGGTGTGGTAGCTGAAGAGCAGGACCAGGATCGAGATGGTCGACAGGATGGTGGTGACGATGCGTCTCATGTCTTCCTTCGTGATCCGTATGCTGTCGGCGTTCGGTCCGTTGTGGTGAAATGCGTGGCTCAGTAGGTGAAACGCTCGATGTGGACGTGGTCGCTCGGGACCCCGGCGTCGATGACGGCCCGCTCCGCTGCGTCCATCCACCCCGGGCTTCCACAGATGAACACGTCGTGGTTGGCGACATCGGGCACAAGCTGGCGCAGCGCCTCGACGTCTCCCATGTGCGCCGCATGCTGGGGCAGCCAGCTGGATCGTGCCGTCGCCCTGGTGCCGGTCACCACGAAGAACCGTGCCCGTCGCGAGGCGGCCGTGGCCGTCAGCTCGTCCACGAAGATCTGGTCTGCGTCGGAGCGTGCCCGGTAGACCATGGTGACATCGCCGGGGCGTTGGTCCATGGCCTCCAGCAGTGCCCGCATCGGCGTGATACCGATCCCCGAGGCCATCAACAGGACTTTGCGACGGGTCCGCACCCCCTCGTGCAACCGACCGTACGGGCCTTCAAAGGCCACCCTGGTCCCCGGACGCATCCGCGCCAGTCGCGCCGACCCGTCCCCCAGGTGCGCGGCAGTGATGCGTAGCGTCCGCCCGTCCGGCGCCGCGGACAAGGAGTATGGGTGGGCCCGGGTTGAACCGGGCCCGTCCAGGAACCGCCACTGCATGAACTGACCGGCCCGGACCGGCAACCGGTGCAGGTTCCGCCCGGCCATGACTACCGTGGTGACCGTCGCACTCTCGGCCCGGACCTCTTGGACCACCAGCTGGTGACGCAGACTGCGCCACAGCGGCTGGCCCACCCGCCAGAAGAGCACGCTGCCGGCGGCCGCAGCCCACAACGTCCACCAGTAGACCGTGGCCAGCGGAGAGGTCAGGAAGTCCTTGCCGGTCCAGAGCTGGTGCGGCAGGGCCAACCCCACGCCCAGGTAGGCGTACAGATGGAGCAGGTGCCAGGACTCATACCGCAACCGGGCCCGCGCCATCCGGATCGAGGTGACGGTGACCATGACCAGCGCCGCCGTGCCGGCCAGTGCGAGAAGCATCCCCGGGTAGTTGACGACGAAGTCAACGATCGTGCCCCACAACCCCTTGGGCGAGGTCGCCGCATAACCCAACGTGATCGTGACAATGTGCACCACCATCAGGTTGAACGACCAAAAGCCCACCAGGCGGTGACGTCGGGCCAGCTCATCCTGTCCGTACGTCTTCTCCACCAATGGGATTCGGGCCATCAGCAGCACCTGGATCAACAGAAGGTCCGAAGCGACCAGACCCGTCAGCCTGCCGACACTGGTCAGGCCGGTGCCCGTACTCCCAAGACCCTGAAGCCCGCCCCCCGAGACCCACAGCGTCACGACCACCAACATTGAAGACCAGACGAAGATGCCGAACGCGTCACGCCACCAGCGTCGGATGCGAGGCACCCGCACGGAGGCGTGGCGGCTACCCATCCGGGACGGGCCACCGAGCGACGTATGAACAGACGCTCGCGCAGCCGACTCGGGCGGCGCAAACAACGTGTCCTGTAATGTGCTCATGCCCTCAAGGATTGCCGAGAAACTTTGGCGATTTCTTTTAGCCTGCATCGCCCGGGCGAGTCCCCCAGCCCTACGGTTGCGCACGCACCTTGCGGCCGCCCAGCCCCAGAGCCGACCTCCGTTGAGTAGATCTGCCCCTACCATGGCGGCGTGGACAAACCGGGCACCGTGCAGGACAACCCGAGCCATGATTCGGAGTGAGCACGCACATGGACCCCAACCGCCCCGCCCCCGGCTCGGCCCTCGCGGACGCAGGCGTCGAGGGCAATGCCCGGCTCACCTCCACGACCGGCATGGTGTTGTTGGCGTTGCTGGCCATTGAAGGACTCACCATCCTCAGTGTCCGGAGCCTGATCACGCTGCACGTGTTCCTCGGAATACTCCTGATCGGTCCCGTGCTGCTCAAGACCGGTAGCACGGCGTACCGCTTCGCGCGCTACTACACGGGTGCGCGGCCCTATGTGACCAAGGGGCCGCCGCATGTACTGCTACGCCTTCTGGGCCCATTGGTGGTCGTGTCGAGCCTGATGCTGCTCGGCACCGGAGTAGCCCTGCTCACCGTCAGACCCTCTGATCCGGGCCTGCTCCTGCAAGGCCACAAAGCCAGTTTCATCATCTGGTTCGCGGTGATGACCATCCACGTCCTGGGGCACCTCAAGGATGCGTCCTTGACCGCGTGGCGCGAGCTCCGCAGCGTCGCCCACGGGTTCGCAACCCAAGGGCGTGGATTGCGCTTCGCGCTCATCGCCCTTGCCCTGGTCTTCGGCGCCGTTGCCGCCGGCGCCCTGTTGCCTACCGCTTCGCCTTGGACGACAGGGGCGACTGGCCGCGCCAACCGTTGAACCGCGGTCAGGGCAGATCTCGACGCCCGCTGAGACAGAGCTCCGAACGGCACTGCCGCGGCGACGTGCGCCCTGCGGTCTGCGCGATCCTCACTTCCCGTTGCTGATTCGGCAGAGTCCGTGACGGTGAATACACCGCCGGGGGCTTCTGCGACCTATACCGTTGCCAACGATCGCCTCAACCGCTCGAAACGGGGCTACGACCCTTTGACGCCCTGGCTGCGCGACACGAGAGAGACCCCATGACGAACAGTCCTATGACAATCCTGTTCATGCCGGACTCCGCCTACGGCCCCACGAACCAGTGCATCGGTCTGGGCGACGTCCTCCTCCGGCGAGGCCATCGTGTGGTGTTCGCCGCTGAGGCATCGTGGAAGGGCAAGCTCGAGGCGCTCAGCTTCGAAGAGGACCTCGTCGACCTCGCGCCACCCACTGAGACCGCAGAGGACGATGTCGGCGAACAGGACGCCGGGAAGTTCTGGAAGGACTTCATCCGCGACACGGCATCGGAGTTCCGCAAGCCGACATTTGACCAGCTCGAGACCTTCATGAAACCGACTTGGCAGGCCCTCATCGAGGGCTCGCACTACTGCGAACCCCAACTGAAGACAATCCTGGATCGGGTCAGGCCTGACGTCATCGTCGAGGACAACGTCATCGCCTTCCCTGCGCTGCTCACCGCGGGGGTGCCTTATCTGCGGATCGTCTCCTGAGACTAGGCCCCGGCTGACGATTTCCGTAGCTGAATCCCGGGATCTTTCGCGGGCCATTTCGTCGGCATCCGTTTGTAGACGGGCCGGCTTCGCCAGCTGCGACGCCCCTCTCCTGTCAGATGAACCGGCACCGCCTGGATGCCAGGAGGAGCTGATCGCGACTCACGAACGCGGCCCGCGAGCAGGACCGGGAACTGCCTGTCCCTCAGCCCACATCCCGGACCCGGCGGGCGCCCCGATCGTCAGCGTTGGCGGCGTACGGATCAAGGTCGCTGCGGTCGGGTCGAGCGCGTCATAGATCGCGACCATCCGCGGGTGCTCAATGATCTCAGCCACGCAGGAGACCAGAGCCTGTCTGCGGTGAATCTTCGACGCTCGATCCCGGATACCGAACGACAACCGGACTCATCTGAGCCCTGTTCGGTGTCCGTAGGACGATCGGCAATCGGGGATCAGCACCTGGCCCGCCGGCAGTTGGACACACCGCCACCACAAGTGGATCGAGCCGTGAGCGCACATCGACGACAACAGGCCAAGGCCATGGTCAGCGTGAGCCGCGCATAGTAGTTTCACGGAGGGCATCCGCCATCCCGTAGTGGGCGGCCGGACGGCACGTCCTTGCGAAGGAGAAACCATGAGCACCCTTGCAGACAGGACCATCAGCGCACTGCGTGGGAACCACGACCAGCTAACAGCCCGGGTCAGCGGACTTGACGAGGAAGACCTGGCCCGACAGTCGGGATCCTCGCAGTGGGATGTTGCCCAGGTGCTCGGCCACCTCGGCAGCGGCGCCGAGATCGCGCTGGCCGCCCTGCAGGCCGCCATGGCCGGTCAGGAGACGCCCGGTCAGGATTTCAACCAGCTCGTCTGGGATCGATGGAACGTGATGAATCCGCAGGAGAAGGCCCAGGGATTTTTGGATGCCAATGAGCAGCTGGTCACCGCTTACGAGG
>DASVHT010000016.1:0-2234 GCA_036382455.1 Dermatophilaceae bacterium | reverse complement strand
CGGGTGGGGACACACCTGCCGGGCGATCTGGAACGCCGCGCTGGTGCAACGCCAGATCCTGTGGCGGGAACGCCGCTGGACCCTGCGATCGGCCAGGCAATGCGGGGAACTCACCGAAGCCCGCGCAGCATTCCACTGGGTAGCCGACCTGCCCGCGCAATGCGCACAACAGATCCTGCGGGCGATGGACCAGGCGTACGACAACTGGTGGAACCCGCAGCACCCGGCCGACGCCCCCGCCCTGCGCAAACGCGGCGCCAAACTGTCGGTGTCATTCCCCGGCCAGGCCGTCAAAGTGGAGAAACTGAACCGGAGATGGGGGCAGGTCCGGCTCCCGAAACTCGGACCGGTGCGGTTCCGGCTATCCCGACCGCTCGGCGGGACAGTCCGCAACGCCACAGTCAGCGTCGACGGGCTCGGCTGGCACGTGTCCTTCGGCATCGAATCGGACACTCCTAACGCACCGGCGAACGGCTTACCCGGTGTGGGCGTCGACTTCGGGGTGAAAGTCGCCGCGTACCTGTCCGACGAGGACCACGGTCGCGTCATGGCGCCCACACTCAGCGCCGGTGAGCAAGGACGGCTGCTAGCGCTGGAACAGAAGAAGGCACGCCAAGTCACCTATGCGAAGCGGCACAACGGTGGCAAGTACTCCCGCAGGCTCCGCCGCACCATCACCAAGATCGCGGCACTGAAAGCACGCCAGGCGCGACGCAGGCTCGACTTCACGCACAAACTCACCACCGACCTCACCAAAAACCACGGTTGGGTCGCCATCGAGGATCTCCGCGTGAACAGCATGACCCGCACCGCACGAGGGACCGTGGAAACCCCCGGCACGAACGTCCGGCAGAAAGCAGGATTGAACCGTTCGATCCTGGACAACACACCCGGCGAACGACGCAGGCAACTCGGATACAAGGCCCGGAAGTTCGGATCCGAAATCCGTGTGGTACCTGCGCCGTACACGTCGCAACGCTGCTCAGCATGCGGCGCGGTCGACCCGAAATCCCGACCCGGGTGCGGGCGTGAGTTCACCTGCACGACGTGCGGTCACGCCGCCCACGCCGACCGGAACGCCGCAGTGAATATCCGGAACAAGGCTGAAGGACAACCAGCCTCACAGCACAGCATCGGTCGCGTGAGCGACTGTCAGGCCCCCGCAAGGGTGAGCCGTACGCGTGCAGCCTTGGTGGACGCGTGAGCGCCCATCAGAATCCCCACCCTTCATGGGTGGGGAGGATGTCAAGCATTGGTCGATCAACTTGCAGCAGCGGGGGATGAAACCTCGTCGCAGGCTCACTATCGTCCCGCTCGCGGACGATACACAGCACACAGAATGATCTTCAGCACTGCATTGTCGATTCGTCAAAGGCATTCAAAAGGCCAACCCGGCCACGGCGACGGCGAGGACTGCTCCGCCGGCGAGGCTGGGGCCGAGCGGGGTGTGGTCCCGGGGCAGGCCGGCCCAGCGGCGGCGTAGCTGATTTCCGCTGATCGCGGCGATCATGAGTATCTGGCCGAGCATCAGCCCGGTTATCCAGGGCAGGAGGCCGAGATGGGCCATCCATGCGCCGATGACCGTGGCGAGTTTGACGTCGCCGAGTCCTTGATCGGCAAAGACCGCGTTGAGCAGCCCGATGCACCCGGACACCACAGCCCCGGTCACTGGGGCCAGCAGCGTCCATCCGGTGATTGGGGAGGTTAGCCCCGGCAGCCCGAGGACGCCGATCGCGAGTAGCGGGTAGGTGATGCGGTTCGGTATCCGTCGCTCGACGGCGTCGACGACCGCGGCGGTGAGAACGCCGAAGGCGAAGACTGCGTACGCGGTGATGGTGATCGGGCCGGTCAGGGTGGCGACTGCCGCATCTGCGGCCGCGCATGCCGCGGTGAGGACGACCATGGCTTCTGGGGTGCGCGGGATCCGAACTGCGGTGTTCAACATTCGAGTTGCTGCCCAGTACACCAGCGGGGTCACCGCGACACCTGCTACTGCTCCGACGGCGACGTTCATGCAGCCCACTTTCCTGGGTTCACCACGCCGGTTTCAGCCCGACGCGGCTGCTGCGGCCGCTCGCAGCCCGTCCGGGAAGATTCCGTCAACAACTTGGAATGACTCGTAGTTCGGTAGGTCCGCCGGTATCTCGACGCCGTTGGTGGCCAACAGTTGCCGAGCCCACATCAGCGCAGTGAGGTCGTCACCGGCGCGGTGCGCGATCCTGATCAGGTCGCAT
>DASVHT010000015.1:0-5151 GCA_036382455.1 Dermatophilaceae bacterium | reverse complement strand
CTTCACCATGTCCAGACGGTCGGCGTCGAGGATGCTCTTGCCGACCTCGTATCCCTGGGCCGCCAGGAACGTGTAGCTCATACCGCCGCCGATGAGCAGGCTGTCAGCGATCTTCATCAGGCTTTCGATGACGCCTAGCTTGTCGGCGACCTTGGCACCACCCAGGATGACCACGAACGGCCGCTCGGGCGACTCGGTGAGGCGCTTGAGCACCTCGACCTCGGCCTGGACCAGCCCCCCCATAGCGTGCGGCAGTCGCTGCGCAACGTCATACACGCTTGCATGCTTCCGGTGCACGACACCGAACCCGTCGCTGACGAAGACATCTGCGAGAGCAGCAAGCTCGTCGGCGAACGCGCCACGCACAGCATCGTCCTTGGATGTCTCCCCGACGTTGAACCGCAGGTTCTCAAGGAGTGCAACCTGTCCGTCCGCCAGCCCGCCGACAGCCGACCTCGCAGACTCCCCCACCGTGTCGGTGGCGAAGGCAACCGGGACGCCGAGGAGCTCCTCGAGCCGCTGGGCCACGGGCGCCAGGGAGTACCTGGCCTCGGGTGCGCCCTTGGGCCGCCCGAGGTGGGCGCACACGACAACGCGTGCACCAGCCCCGGTCAGAGCCTTGATGGTGGGCAACGAAGCGCGCACCCGACCGTCGTCGGTGATGGTGCCGTCGGCATCCTGAGGGACGTTCAGGTCACAGCGGACCAGAACCCGCTTCCCGCGCAGGTCACCCGCCGCGATCAGGTCGTGTGCGGTCTTCATCGTGTACTCAGAGCGTCTTGCCGACGTACGCGATCAGGTCGACGAGGCGGCAGGAGTAGCCCCACTCGTTGTCGTACCAGCCGACGACCTTCGCCATGTTCCCGTTGACGTAGGTAAGACCGGAGTCGAAGATGCACGATGCCGGGTCGGTGACGATGTCCGTGGAGACGATCGGGTCCTCGGTGTAGGAGAGGATCCCCTTCAAGGGGCCCTCGGATGCCGCCTTCAGGGCGGCGTTGATCTCTTCCTTGGTGGCCGCGGTCTTCAGCTGGACGGTCAGGTCAGTGGCCGATCCTGTCGGCAGCGGCACCCGCATCGCGTAGCCGTCGAGCTTGCCCTTGAGCTGGGGCATCACAAGGGCGATCGCCTTGGCGGCGCCGGTGGTGGTCGGGATCATGTTCAGGGCCGCCGCCCGGGCGCGTCGCAGGTCCTTGTGGGGGTAGTCGAGGACGTTCTGGTCATTGGTGTAGGCGTGGATCGTCGTCATCAGGCCACGCTCGATGCCGAACGCGTCATCGATGGTCTTGGCCATCGGCGCGAGGCAGTTCGTCGTGCACGACGCGTTGGAGATGATGTTGTCCTTCGCGGGGTCGTAGTCCAGGTGGTTGACACCCATGACGATGGTGATGTCCTCGCCCTTGGCCGGCGCTGAGATGATGACCTTCTTGGCGCCTGCGGTGAGGTGCTTGCCGGCGTTCGCGGCGTCGGTGAAGAAGCCGGTCGACTCGATGACGACGTCGGCGCCGACCTTGGCCCAGGGGAGGCTGCCGGGGTCGCGCTCCGCGAAGACAGGGAAGGTCCCGATGCCATCGACGGTGATCTCTCCGTCGCCGGCGACGACGTCCTTGCCCAGTCGACCCAGGATGCTGTCGTACTTGAGCAGGTGAGCCAGGGTCTTCGTGTCCGTCAGGTCGTTGACGCCCACGACCTCGATGTCTGCCCCGCTGGCAAGAACGGCGCGATAGAAGTTGCGGCCGATGCGGCCAAAGCCATTGATACCAACGCGAACAGTCATGCGTTCGAGCCTTCCTGATCAGCAGGGTCGGTGCGGGGTGACCGCACGCTGGAATACCTCATCTCGACCCTAGGGGATGTCCGCGGCTGGCGACAACGGGGCCTGGCGTTGGCCGGACCCGCGCCGGCAGCTGATCAGAACCAGCTGGAAGGCTCAGGCGTCGAGCATGTCGGCGGTGAGGTTGGCATCGGTCCCGGCGATGCCCAGGTCACTCGCGCGCTTGTCCGCCATGGCCAGGAGCCGACGGATCCGGCCGGCAACCGCGTCCTTGGTCATCTGCGGATCGGCCAGCTGGCCGAGCTCCTCAAGGCTGGCCTCCTTGTGCTTGAGGCGCAGCATGCCGGCGTCGCGCAGGTGCTCCGGAACGTCGTTGCACAGGATCTCCAACGCGCGCTCCACCCTGGCGCCGGCCGCGACCGATGCGCGTGCCGAACGACGAAGATTGGCGTCGTCGAAGTTGGCCAGCCGGTTGGCGGTCGCCCGCACCTCACGCCGCATGCGACGTTCCTCCCAGGCCAGCACGGCGTCATGGGCACCGAGCCTGGTCAGCATTGCGCCGATCGCGTCGCCATCCCGGATGACGACGCGGTCCACGCCGCGCACCTCACGTGCCTTGGCCTGTATGCCGAGTCGCCGCGCCGCGCCAACCAGGGCCAGCGCAGCCTCAGGGCCGGGGCAGGTGATCTCCAGGGCAGAGGAACGGCCAGGTTCGGTCAAGGACCCGTGTGCGAGAAACGCACCGCGCCAAGCGGACTCGGCGTCGCAGACCGAACCACTGACCACCCGTGGAGGCAGACCCCGGACAGGGCGACCGCGGGCGTCGATCAGCCCGGTCTGACGGGCCAGAGCCTCACCGTCCTGGACGACGCGAACGACGTAACGACTGCCGCGACGCAGTCCTCCAGCGGCAAGCACGAGGATCCCGCTGCCGTGTCCGTAGACGTCGGCGATGTCCTTGCGCAGCCTGCGCGCCGCGGATGCGGTATCCAGCTCGGCCTCGACGACGATCCGGCCACCGACGATGTGCAGCCCGCCGGCAAACCTCAATGTCGCCGACACCTCGGCCTTGCGACAACAGGGCTTGGTCACCGCCAGCCGGCTCAGCTCGGCCTTGACCATTGCCGTCATCGCCATGCGGGCCATCTTGTCACTCGTCTCCAAGTCGGGGGAGGTAGTTTCTGAAACGAGCCCCCACAGTTGCTGCGACCCCCAGCGACGGGAAGGCCGGCACTACTCCATCTGCCGCTCCTGGTCGTCGGGTCTCTCGCCCATACCCGCCGGCCGGTGCCAGGACCGATGCTATGCCCTCGACCCTGACGGTGCCGAGGTGCCGGTGCCCGAAAGTTCGCTCAGCCCATGATGTCGCGGTAGGCGGCTGCAAGACGCAGTGAGTCATGGTGGCCCCGTTGCCCTTGGTCTTGCACGGGGGCCAGGACCAGCTCAGCGCCCAGGCGCCCGGCGAACTGCCGCAACAACACCTCGTCGCCGACGATGTCCGGATCGACCAGGACAACGTCCAGATGCAGGTTGGGGGCATGCTCGGCCAGGACTTCGAGGTGGTTCTCGGGCGAGAAGCCCACTGTCTCACCCGTCTGCATCACGAGGTTCAACGTGAGGATGCGTCTGGCGGGCGTCTCCAGCAGCGCGTTCCGGACGCCTGGGACCAGGAGATGCGGGATGACGGACGTGAACCAGGAACCGGGCCCGAGTATCACCCAGTCGGCCGCCCGGATCGCAGCTACCGCCTCGTCGCACGCCGGGGGTTCCTCGGGGTTGAGCCGCACCGCCAGGACGCGGCCCGTCGTGGTGGCGACCTCCGCCTGGCCACGAACCGTCGTGATCTCGAGCGGGTGGCGTGGGTCTGCCCCCATGACGCTGGCCTCGATATTGAGCGGCACCCCGGCCATCGGCAGTACCCGGCCGTGGGCGTTGAGCAACCGGCCAACCAGATCCAGACCCCCCACGGTGTCCCCGAGCAGGTCCCACAGCGAGACGATCAGCAGGTTGCCGACGGCGTGCCCACCGAGCTGCCCTTCGCCCGCGAACCGGTGCTGCAGGACATCGCGCCACTGGTGACCCCATTCGGTGTCATCGCACAGCGCAGCTAGTGCCATCCGCAGATCTCCCGGCGGGAGCACGTCGAACTCGTCGCGCAGCCGCCCGCTGGAGCCCCCGTCGTCGGCAACCGTTACCACGGCGGTGATCCGGTCGGTGACCAGCCGCAGTGCCGCGAGCGAAGCCGCCAGGCCGTGCCCGCCCCCGAGAGCAACGACGGCAGGGCGGGTCACTCACGCCCCAGGTCGCGGTGGACGCGGAACGTGGCCACGTCCTCGGAACCCAACCGGGACGCAAGCGCCTCGGCAATGGCCACGGAGCGATGCTTGCCACCGGTGCAGCCCACCGCGAGGGTGACGTAGCGCCGTCCTTCTCTTTGGTAACCGGCAATCATCGGCTGCATCAGGTCAACGACGCGTTCGACGAACTCCGCCGCACCCAGACTCCTCATGACGTATCCGGACACCTCGGGATCCGTGCCGTTCCTGGCCCGCAGCTTGGGGATCCAGAACGGGTTGGGCAGGAATCGCATGTCGAAGACAAGGTCAGCATCCAGCGGTATGCCGTACTTGAAACCGAAAGACATGATGGCGATGCGCAGGCGAGGACCGCCCGAACCGGCGAAGATCTGGGACACCTTTGCCGACAGCTGATGCACGTTCAGGCCGGAGGTGTCGATCAGGACGTCCGCCTCGGAGCGCAGGTCCGCCAACAGCTCACGTTCGTGGATGATGCCGTCCAGCAACCTTCCCTGACCCTGCAACGGGTGCGGACGACGCACGCTCTCGAACCGGCGAACCAGGGCCTCGTCGGTGGCGTCGACGAAGATGACTCGCGGCGCCAGGCCCATCTCCCGCAAGGACTGAAGGGCGTCGTGGAAAGCGGGGAAGAACGTGCGGCTGCGGACATCGATCACCGCGACGAGCTTGGTGATACCGCCGTCGGACTGCTCGGCAGCCAGCCTGGCCATGGGGAGCATCATCTGGGGCGGAAGGTTGTCCACGACGTACCAGCCGACGTCCTCCAGGACGTTGGCTGCGGTGCTGCGACCGGCGCCGCTCATGCCAGTGAGGATGACAAGCTCGGTCGCCTCCGGGCCGCTCACGGAGCCCGGACCACTGCCGGACGCTGCCGGGTCCGATCCGGTTTTAGCAGACGTCATCGCTGTCCTCGTTCGTCTAGACGGTATGTAGGTGCTCGCGTCTTGCGGGCCGGGGCCTCGCTCACACAGTCTCGTGGGTTACCGAGCAGGGTCCTGTTCGGCAGTGCCTACATGTGTGGGAGGCCCCGGTGTTTACCGAGCGTACGAGTGTTGGTTT
>DASVHT010000014.1:0-2533 GCA_036382455.1 Dermatophilaceae bacterium | reverse complement strand
CGTGGCCCGCGGGTCTGGTGCGGCCTTGTTGAATCAAGGTGTTCACGGACTCGTCCGACACTCCACATGTGAGTGCTGGGGCGCTGGAGCCGGAGACGTGTGACTCCGCGCTGGCCGCTATGCTGAACCGGTTTCCCGGCGCGATCCTGGTGGCATTGGATGACACCAGCACGCGGGTGCCCCTGCCCGAATCGGATCGGTTCCGAGGCTTCCCGACGCTGCCGGGCCAGGAGTGCACATTCGTCGATGTGGTCGTGCCGGCAGATCGGATGGTGGTCGTCGCCACCTGGGAACGAGCCCGGCTGGACGGCCTGGCCCAGGGGGTGGTCAGGACGCTGAGCGACCCGGAGCAGGAGCTGAGGCTGGCGTTCATCGACGTCAGGCACAGCCACGGCGTCTGGATCGGCATCCTGGTCTCCACCGGCCAGTCGCGGACGCACGAGCAGGGACCCGGTCTAGATGCCTCGCTCCTGGCGCCACGCCGACCACGCACCGCGGTGATGTACAAGAACCTCTTCGCGATCATCACCGATGTCGACGATCAGGCGCCATTGATGTTTGGGTGGAGCCGACAGGAGATGATCGGCCACCGTTCGCTGGAATTTATGCACCCCGGGGATCACGAACGTGCCGTCGCTCAGTGGCTAGAGATGCGCGCGCGGCGGCAGTCGCAGCGAGTACGCCTGCGGCATCTTCACCGGGACGGCAGTTGGGTGTGGGTGGAGATCGAGAACCGCTTCGTCGGCCTGGATGACGCTGACGAGACCGTCGTGGCCGCGCACCTGACCGACATCTCCGACGAGATGGCAGCCCACGAGGCCGTCCGGCAGCGCGAACGACTCTTCCATCGCCTGGCCGAGTCGCTACCCCTCGGCCTGTTCGTGGTCGCGCTGGATCGCCGTGTGCTGTACGCCAACTCGCGGCTGGCTACCATCCTCGGCGTTCCCAATGCGGTCATGCTCGCCGACCAGTTGGCCACGGTCGTTGACCGCGACCGGCCACCGCTTGACCTGGCGTTCGCGGCGACCCTCGACGAGGGATACGACCAGGAAGCCGAGATCGAGATCTGCCTCCCGCCGACCGGCGAGATACGCCGGTGCCTGATCACCACGGCGGCGCTGTCCGACGAGGAGGGGCTACCAGGGGCCATCGTGTCGGTCACCGACATCACCGACAGCGTCCGGATCCGGGAGGAACTCACCGTCCGGGCCACCTTCGACGCCCTCACCGGGTGCCACAACCGGGCCTCCGCGATGACCGCGTTGGAGCAGGCGCTCGACGCATCGGGAGGCCGGTCCACCGCAGTGATCTTCATCGATCTGGACAAGTTCAAACCGATCAACGACACCTACGGTCACGTCGTTGGCGACGCACTGCTGGTCGCCGTCGCCCGCCGGCTGACTTCCGTCCTGCGCGACCAGGACAGCGTGGGCCGGATCGGCGGCGACGAGTTCCTGATCATCTGTCCGGGCATCGACGATCCCGCCCATGCCCTCCTCGTGGGACAGCGAGTCCGGGAGAAGCTACACGGCACAGTCCAGCTCGCCGGGCATCCCATCGACGTGGCAGGCAGCATCGGCATCGCCGTCTCCACCGCCACATCATCGAGCGACCAATTGGTTGCCCAGGCCGACGCCGCCATGTACGAATCCAAACGACTCGGCGATGGCACGCCGGTCCTGTTCACCGATCAACCCAACCCGCACCGACACCACGATCCACAACCGCACCCACCATCCACGATCACACTGAGCCGCCCCGGGGGGTAGCGGCAGCCCGATCCTCCCCGGCAGCGCGCCGTGGAGCGCGCCGAACGCGTAGTTCGTCGGCAGCCCTCGCCCGAGCATCGGTGCGCCGTCGAGACGGCCCGGCGACTGGTGGAAGAACGCTGGTTCGAACGTGCGGATGGCGGAGGGCAAGCAATGGGATGCAGCGCTGATCTGACATCACAATTCCGTCCTCGCGACCTGTCGGTCTCTCGGTCTCGGGGGCATCTGTGTTCTTTGTTTGGCCCGTAGCAAAGGAGTCCCGGTGTCACGGTGGCACAGTTTGCCTGGGACATTCCGGATGAGGACGTCGACCGGGTGCAGGCCCGGCGGTGTATCGCGAGAACGGCTCGACCCAGGACCTGCACGTGCTGATCGCGGCCCAGAAGATACTCCACTCCGCGTTGTCCGGCATCGGGTTCGACCCGGCCGGGCGGTCCAAGCTCGGCGTGGCCGAGGTACGGCGCGTTGCGGCCCTGGAGGACCTGGTGTCGCGCCGGGCGCGGTGAGCCGCCGTACGACGGTCGCTGGGTGGCCACCGCGGGTGCTGATACTGACACCCGTGCCCGGCCGCAGCGCTGAAGGCATCCAAGGCCGTCGACGGCGTTCGGGTTGAAGATTCTCGCTCAGTAAGAACTGCACCGAGATACTGGATTGAGGCGCCGGATCGGACGTCGAGAGCGAGGCTGCACTATTGACGTCCAGTTCTGGGGGTCGCCCTGGCAGCATCGAGGGCCTGTGACGCTTGGAGCACGGCGTGGGAATGC
>DASVHT010000013.1:0-2357 GCA_036382455.1 Dermatophilaceae bacterium | reverse complement strand
TGGAGGACGGCACACCGGTCGAGCAGATCGCCGACATCCTCGGTCACCAGTCCGTCGGGTCGACCGGCGTGTATCTGAAATCGTCCCTGGGTCTGTTGGCCAAGTGCGCGCTGGATCCGGACCGGCCCGCAGCGGGGACGTCACGATGACCCCCGACCTCACGCTGGCCGGTGCAATCGCAACGCTCGTCGCGCAGAAGCGGGCGGTCGGCTACAAATACGTCGCCGAGGCGCGGGTGCTGGCCAGGTTCGAGGCGTTCTGTCACGGCGAGTTTCCGGGACTGGGCACGGTCTCTCAGGTCTCGGTTGAGGCCTGGGTCGCCTCGGCCCGGCAGCGGGGAGTCAGACCGGCGACCCTGCAGGGCTTGGTCGCGCCGGTCAGGGAGCTGGCTCGCTGGCTGGGTCGCCGAAGCGTCCATGCCTACGTGCTGCCCGCAGGTGCGCTGGCCAGACCCGCCCGCTATGTCCCGCACATCTACACCGACCAGGAATTGGCGGCGCTGTTCGCCCAAACTGACCGGTGCCGCTACTGCTCGGAGGTCCCGTTCCGGCACCTGGTCATGCCGGTGCTGTTCCGGACGATCTACGCCTGCGGTCTGCGGTTGAGCGAGGCCCGGCAGCTGCGTCCGGACGATGTCGACATCGACGCCGGAGTGCTGCAGATCCGAGACGCCAAGGGCGGCAAGGACCGGCAGGTACCCGTCTCCGAGCCGCTGCGTATCAGGCTCGCCGACTACCACGCCCAACTCCTCGGGCGTCCGGGCCGGAACTGGTTCTTCCCCGGCCGGAACGGACTGCCACTGACGGTGGGGAACATCGACAAGAACTTCCGCCGGTTCCTTTGGCAGGCCCGCATCTCCCACGGCGGCCGGGGGCGCGGTCCCCGCGTTCACGACCTGAGGCACACCTTCGCGGTCAACAATCTCCGCTTCTGGTTCGCTCAGGGCCAGGACGTCGGCGCGTTGCTGCCGGTCCTGCAAACGTATATGGGTCATTCGTCGCTGCGGGACACCGCCTACTACCTGCGGTTGACCGCCGAGTCGTACCCGGACATCACCGCCCGAGTCCAACAGGCCACCGGCGACGTCGTCCCGCCCGACGCGGCGGGCCCACGCCATGGCGACTGATTTCGCGGTCTGCCTACGCCGCTTCCTGACGACCTACCTGGCCGGGCTGCGCGGCTGTTCACCCAACACGATCGCGTCCTACCGCGACGCGTTCAAGCTCCTGATCGCCTACTTCCGCGACGAAAGATCCATCCCACCAAGCAAGCTCACCCTCGACCACGTCAATGTTGCCGCCATCACAGAGTTCCTGGAATGGCTCGAGACGAGCCGCGGCAACAGCGCTTCGACGCGCAACCAACGCCTGGCCGCGATCAGTTCGTTCTGTGCGTGGGTGCAAGCCGAGGACCCGGCCCGGATGGCCAGCTACCAAGACATCGTCGCCATCCCCGCCAAGAAACAGATTTCCCCGGACGTGCACCACCTGACCGTCGAGCAGACCCGCCGCCTGCTCGCCCAGCCCGACCGATCCACCCGCCGGGGCCGCCGCGACGCGACCCTGCTCGCCACCCTCTACGACACCGCCGCCAGAGTCCAAGAACTCGTCGACCTCACCGTCCGCGACATCCGTCTACAACCCCCCGCCATGGCCGCCCTGACCGGGAAGGGCCGCAAGACCCGCCACGTCCCGCTGATGAACAACACCGCTGCGTTGCTGGGCTCTTACCTGGCCGAACACCGGCTGGACCGGCCCGGCCACGACGACCACCCGGTGTTCTTCAACCAGCACGGAACCAAGCTCAGTCGTGGCGGCATCGCGTGGATCATCGGCAAATACCAGGCCAAGACCGGCGACCCGCAGCTCAACTACGCCGACGTCAGCCCACACACCCTGCGCCACAGCAAGGCGATGCACCTCTACGAGGCCGGTGTCCCGCTGCCCTACATCCGAGACATCCTCGGCCACGTCGAGCTGGCCACCACCGAGATCTACGCGCGCGCCTCCACCGAGGCGAAACGCAAAGCCCTCGAATCCGCCTACCCCGACATCACCCCCAACGAGCTGCCCGAATGGAACCAAGACATCGGACTGCTCGACTGGCTCACCGACCTTTGACCCCACCACCCGTGTTATGCGCAGCGCTCGGCCACCGGACCGCCCCTGACCAGGCAGGACAAGCCGGCGCTGGGCATAACCCAGCGCTGCTCATACGGTTCCCCAATCTCGCCGTTGCTGGCTAACCTTTTCATGCACTACGCGTTCGATATGTGGATGGTTCGGGAGCATCCGGGTTGTCCTTTCGAGCGCTACGCAGATGACATTGTTGCCCACTGCGACACCCTTGAACAGGCC
>DASVHT010000012.1:0-1723 GCA_036382455.1 Dermatophilaceae bacterium | reverse complement strand
TTCTACCTTTGGCGCCACGGGAAGTGACCCAGGTCGTTCCGATGATGATGCTTTCGCGCGGGTACCTGAAGTATCCGCCTGAGGCACTTCCAGCGCCGTGCTCGCGAGACGCCTGATGTGAATGGAATCGAGTCCAACGTGACGACTACTCCCAACACACCTACCCCCAATGAGAATGGTTCGGACCGTCCGTCCCGCGCTTATCCCGGGCCGAGGGGACACGTTGGTTGGATCGTGGCCGGCTCGTTGGCCACGGGACTCGTCGCTGCTCTACTCCTGGTCGCCGCCCCGTTCATTCCGGCAGAGGAGAGCCACCTCACTGGCGCAGTCCTGTGCGGATTCGCGCTGGGCTGGGCGATGTTGGCCGTGCTTTCGGTCCGGTTCACCGATCAGCCACAGCGATGGGCCGCGGCCCCTGCACTGTTCATGGGACTGGGCGGCCTTCTCCTGGTGGGATTCGGCTCCTCGGTGCACGAGGTACTCAACTGGGTGTGGCCCCCGGCCTTGCTGGCGTTGGTGATCTGGATGATCGTCCGCGCCCATCGGCAGCTTCGTAGCCGGAGCGGACGCTGGCTGCTCTACCCGGTGATCGCGATGTTGGCTCTTGCCTCGGTGGGCGGCGGCTACGAGACCGTGCGTGAAGCGGCGGATGCAACGGCATACCCGATGGCTGGTCAGCTGATCGACGTCGGCGGACACCGCCTGCACCTGAGGTGCGCCGGCTCGGGCAGTCCCACAGTCGTGCTCGAACCGGGCGGAGGCGAGATGTCTTCGAATCTCGGGTGGATAACACCGGCCGTAGCCCGTAACACCCGAGTCTGCGTCTACGACCGCGCAGGTCGCGGATGGAGCGAGCCCGCTGACACCCCCCAGGACGGCAACCAGATAGCGACCGACCTCCACACGTTGCTGCAGCGGGGACACGTTCCCGGACCCTATGTTCTGGCGGGCCATTCGTTCGGCGGCCTGTACGTGCTCATCTTCGCCGCCCGCTACCCCGCCGAGGTCGCCGGAATGGTGCTGGTGGACTCCACCGCACCGAAAGCGGCGGCGAAAGCGGCGGCGAAACCGGAGGCGGCATCGCCCGGTGACGGGGGCTCCTACGACGTCTTGGGCCGTGTCTCCGCACTGGTTTCGACCTCGGCTCGACTGGGTCTGGGCCGCCTGTACAGCCAGCTCTCCTACGGCAGCCTGCCGCCTAGGTCCCGGGACGAGGTACGTGCCAGCGGCGCGACCGCAGGCAATCTTCGCAGCACGATCGACGAGTACGTGCAGGCGAATGCCTCGATGGAGCAAGCCGCATCTCTGCGTGACTTCGCCAACAAGCCGTTGGTCGTCCTGACAGCCGGCAGCGGGAGCGATGCCGCCCATCTGGCGTCGCAGAACCACCTGGCCACTTTGTCGACGAACAGCGTGCACCGCGTCATCGAAGGCGCCAGCCACGAAGCGCTGATCGCGGAGAAAGAAGGCGCCGCCGCCACCACCCAAGCGATCCTCGACATCGTCTCTTCGGTCCGGAGCGCAGCGCCACTGACCCGGTGATCCGGAGCGCACCCGCGAGAGCATCTCCATCCACTGGTTCCGGACACCGACGGTCCTGGCTTCAAGCCGTCGGCCTGGGTCAGGGTGTGGAATTGATCGACGCTGTCACGTCTTTCCAGCGCCTGCTTGTTCGATCCGGTACCGCTGGACGGAGCCAACGGCGACCGAGCCCTCGCCGACA
>DASVHT010000011.1:0-6061 GCA_036382455.1 Dermatophilaceae bacterium | reverse complement strand
ACGCTCACGCAACGCCTTCTCCACAAGGAGCCGGATGGCCGGGAACTCGGACGGCAGCGCGATGTGCACCTCTCGGGTACCGAGCGCATGGGCCACGGCAGCCGCCCCGTCCAGGACGAGGTGTGGCGAGCAGGTGATGAGCGCCGCGTCCTTGTGGCTTGCAGGCTCGCCTTCCGAGGCGTTCACCACGACCACGGCCTTGCGACGCGCAGCCGCGGCCAGCTTGATCGCGAACGGGAATCCCGCACCTCCGCGGCCACGCAGGTCCACGGCGCGGGCCATATCGACCAGCGCTTCGGCACTCGGGGTCGGAGAGGGTCCGCGACGGCGGCGGTGGGCGGCAAGGCCCGGACCATCAGCGATCCCGGCGAGCAGAGCGGGACCTTCTGACACGTAGGGGACCAGCCCCACGTCGTTGTGGACGGCAACGTGGGCCGTGGCGACCGACTTCATGAGGTCGCCACCGTCGAACGCGCGAGCATGCCAAGGCGGGCGAAGACCGCCAGGGACACCACCGCGATACAGGTGTAGTTCACCGCGGCGCCCCATACGGTTGCGGCGTCGGTGCCCATCTGCAGCCCGTGGAAGAGGCCGAGCCCCCACGCCGCATAGGCCAGCACGTGAACGGCACGCCATGGCCGGTGTGACATCCGGTGGCGCATGATGCTGGTCAACGTGACGGCGACGAGCAGGTCCAGAGCCAGTGCCCCGAAGCCCAGCCAGACCGGTTTGTACATTCCGGCGAACGGCACGAATGCGTCCCACCAGCGGATGTCGACGAAGGAGTCCACCACGGCGGTGACGGCGTGGGCACCCATCAACGCGACGGCCAGCAGCGAGACATTGCGGTGCAGGCCCTGGGAGAGCATCCGCGGCCAGAGTCCTGTGGTCACCCGTGCCCCGGACAGCACACCGAGGACGGTCGAGAGGGTGAGCAGGATGAGCAGCACGACGCCGGTCCCGCGGTTGGCGAACCAGAGCATGGGGTCGTTCATGAGGACACCTCCGGCTCGGGCCAGCGGGCGGTACGGGCGATCCTGCCCTGACCATCAACGAGGCGGGCCGGAATGTCGCGTGCGGTGAGCCATTCAAGGGCGTTGTCACCCAACACGATCGCCGCGGTGCTGGCGGTGTTGGCCGCCACACACGTGGCGCCGCTGGCTGTAACGGTGCGCCATGGCCCCCGTGTCGGCTCACCGGTGAGCGGGTCGAGCAGGTGATGCTGCAGGACGCCGCCGCGGATCCACCGTCGGGCAGCGGTGCTGGACGTCGCCAGCCCGCCATACGGTAGGTGCACGACCTCGGCATCGGCAGTGTCATCGATGGTCTCGCTGATGGCCACCGGCCAGCCGCCGGGCCCAGCGACGGCCACGTCGCCACCGAGGCTGATCACAACCGTCGTATCCAGCTCTGCCGCAATGGAGTTCGCGATCAGGTCGGCGGCCCACGCCTTGGCGGTGGCACCCAGGTCCAGGGCGCACCCACGCGGCAGACAGACCGCGCCGGCGGGATCAAGCTGGATCTCCTTCCAGGCGCGGCTGCGTGCCGGCAGGGGCACCCCGGCGGGGTCGGAGGAGGCTGCGGGAATCAGCGCCATGTCGCGGTCGTAACCAACAGCAACGAGGGAGTGGCCGAGAGTGGGGTCCACCAGGCCGTCGGTCTGGGCCGCCGCGTCCATGGCCGCGATGACCGCCTGGACCAGGAGCGGGTCGACGCTCGTCCACGACCCGGCACCAGCGTTCGCGCGGACGAGGTCGGAGTCCTGGCGAAAGCGGCTGCAGGTGCGATCCACGTCGGCGAGAAGTCTCATCGCGATCTTCCGGGCCGGCTTCAGTGACGTCGCCTCAGCGGTCGAGAGATGGACGTAGGTGCCGAGAGCTCGCCAGGTGGCGGTCCCGCTGCCGACCGTCTCTTCGGCTTCCAGGGTGTCCCTCATGATGCCGCTGAGGGGGCGGGAGCCGCGGCTGGCGCTGGAGCGGCCACGGGCGCCGGAGCGGCAGCCCGGGCGGGGGCGGCAGCCGACCCACTCGTCCCGCTCGTTGTCACTCTGCTGGTCCCGCTCCCCGAGGCCTGGCCCTGGGCGGCGGACGCCGCGGCGTGAACGATGCGGGTGGTGACCACGGTGCGGATGGGCAGAGGGGTTGCCACAGGCCGTGGCGCGGCGACCGCAGGCGCAGCCGCCGCCTTGGCCTCTGCCTTCGCCTGGGTCTTCTGGGACGTGTAGTCAGCCGCAAGGCCCGTCGCCAGGCCCGTGCCGAGGAAAGCGACTGTGGTGATGCCCCCTGTCAGCACGGCAAGTGCGTTGAGCTTTACGTCGCGAGATGCAGTATCGCGGGACATCCAGGTTCCTCCAGTTGATCGGCAGGTCCCAGAGTCGCCTCACCGGCCGCAAGGTGGCATCACGTCAGCGTTAAGAAAGCCTCAAGGTCGGCGGGACGCCTTGACGTTGATTTGAGGTTCTCGCGAGGTGCCCATGAGGCGCGGGGCGTGATCATGACGTCGGGAACCCTCCCTAGTCAGTCTGGAGCACACATGATTATTCGTCCGAGTTTCACCGTCCTTGGCGGCGCCGCGATAGGTCTCGTTGCCGGAGCCGCGGTCTACGGTGCCGTTTCTTCGTCCGCCGACCAGACGTCGACGCCGGCCAAGGCCACCGTGGCCGCGGTACCCGCCTCAGCCGCCCAGTGCGCGGCGGGTCTGAAGCTGGAGGACGGTGTCTGCGTCGTCCACGTCGTGAAGACGGTCGTGGTTCCTCAAGCAGCAGCCGGGCAGGGCGCGTCCTCACCTCAGGGTTCGGCCGCTGCCTCGGGAACCAGCGCCGGCAGCGGGTCGTCTGCGTCCGGCGACAATGCGACAAAGGCCGCCGAGCCAGATGCTGACGACGCGACCGAAGCTGCGAACGAGGCAGCGGATGACAGCGCGGTCGGCGGGGCACCCAGTGACACCAGCAGCTCGACGCCTCGCGACTGACGTTCTTCGTCTCGTGGTCGGTCAGCTCTTGGCGACGCCAAGAGTGACCACGGCGAGCATGCCGCCGGTTGGAGAGGTGGCCACCACCAGCTCTCCGCCGGCGGCAACGGCGGCTCGCCGGACGATGTCCAGACCGAGTCCGCTGGAGTCGCCGGTGCTGTGGCCACGTCTTGCCACGTCGGAGTCCCCAGCCCCCGGGCCGGCGTCGGCGACCTCGAGCCGCACCAGTCCCGGAACCGGGCTGCTCATCAGTGAGACGGAAAAGGCTGTTCCGTCCGGAGTGTGTGCGAACACGTTGTCCACCAGCGCATCGACAACATCCACGAGGTCGGTTGCATCGATGGCTGCGGGCAGAGGAACCGAGGGGATCGAGACCGTGAGATCGCGATCTTGGTCGACCGCCAGGGCGGACCAGAAGGCGACCCTGTCCCGCACGACGCCAGCGGCGTCACACGATCGCCCGAGCGTGCCGTGGACCGGCCGCCGGGCGTCCTTGACAACGGCATCCACCGTGCGCTCAAGGTGGGCGATGTGATCACGGAGCCGATCTGCGAGCTCCGGCTCGTGGACCGCCTCGGCATCCAGGCGCAAGGCTGTGACGGGAGTTCTCAGCCGGTGGGACAGGTCGGCAACTGCCTCCCGTTCGGCGATCAGCAGCTCGCCGATCCGGTCCGCCAGTCGGTTGAGAGCCGTGCCCAGCTCGACCGTCTCCACCGGTCCGCGTGGCACGGCGCGAGCGTCCAGCTCCCCACCACGCAGCCGGTGCGCGACCGCGGCGAGCTCGGCGACCGGGGCACTGACCCGACGCCCCAGACGATCGGCCCCCACTACGGCGATGGTCATGAGAACTGCGCCCAGGCCAGCGAAGGTCAGCCACGCGGTGGCTACCCCCTGACGCAGGTCGTCGCCGTTGATCGACGTACGCACCACGACCGTGCCACGCTCCGTGACGACTGGCACGACGACCTGCGCGCTCTGGTCACCCATGAGGGTGAAAGCCTCACCGGCCCGTGCCCGCGACACTGCCGCGGCGTTCCACTGGCGCGACCCCGGCGGGGCCGTGCCGATGAGGGTCCCGTCAGACAGCAGCACCGACGTCGCCCGCCGCGACCGCTGGTCGACCAGGCCAACAAGGTCCGTGAGCTGGCTCTCGTCATTCACCCCGGCCACGAGAGTCGCGACGGCCTGCGCCTCCTGGCTGGCGCCAGCGATGGCACGGTCCTCCGCGAGCGTGCGCACGAGCAGTCCCAGAGGGATCAAGAATGCGAGGATGACCGCCGATGTCGTGGCCGCTACGAGGAATGAGATCCGGCGTCGCATCACGGCCTGCTCAGCGGGTCTTGAGGGGCCGCCAGGCGCACACCTACGCCGCGGACACTGTGCAGGTAGCGCGGATCTGCTGCCGTCTCGCCGAGCTTGCGCCGCAACCAGGACAGGTGCACGTCGACCGTCCGGTCGCCTCCGCCGTAGGTCTGGCGCCACACGTCCGCCAGCAGCTCACGCTTCGTAACCACCTCTCCGGGTCGCTGCGCGAGAGCGAGGAGGAGATCGAACTCCTTGCGCGACAGGTCGACCGGCACCCCATCGAGAGTGACCTGGCGCGTCCGCGCGTCGATGGTCAGACCGCCTACGACCAACGGGCCCTCGGTGACCGGGGAGCCACTTCGGCGAAGAATCGCACGGAGCCGGGCGTCGACCTGCTCGATGCCGAAGGGCTTGACGACGTAGTCGTCGGCGCCAGCGTCCAGGGCCTTCACGATGTCGGCGTCCTCGTCGCGTGCCGTGATGATGATGACCGGCACCTCGCTGACCGCCCGCAGCATCGCCAGAAGCTGCAGGCCGTCGATGTCCGGCAGGCCGAGGTCGAGCAGTACGACGTCGGGTGGGCTATCGACCGCGGACTCCAGCCCGGGCATGCCACGGTCGCTCGTTGTGACGGCGTGGCCCAGGTCGGTCAATGCGCGGGTGATGGCGGAGCGGATGCCGCTGTCGTCCTCGATCAACAAGATGGTGGCCACGACGGCACGGTACGCCGTGTGGTTGGGAGCCGGAGCGAAAGTGGGACAGTGGCGACATGGCGGTTAAGTTGCGCTCGGTGGTAGGCATGGCGATGATCTGGCTCGCTGCGGTCGCAGGGGTGTCAGCGACCGCCTGGGTTGCCATCGATCGAGCAGGCAGGGACATCACCGGTGGCGTCGTCAGCTCGCTGCCGCCCGTGACGCTGGGCACTCCCGTGGGTGCGAGGACGCCCGGCAGTAGTCCGACAACGACCACAGCAGCCCCGGAACCCTCTGCGACACCGGAGCCCTCCGCAACACCGGAACACTCCGCCACCTCGCAGCCCTCACCCTCTCCGGGATACTCCCAGACCCCGGGCTCGGTGACTCCTCCCAGCTCAACGACCTCGCAGGACCGTACCGTCAGCGTTGCCGGCGGGCAGGTCTCGGTGCGTTGCACGGGGGACAGAATTCTGCTCCGAATCGCCCAGCCGGACAACGGCTGGCGGGTGGAGGTCGACAACGCCGGTCCGAACCAGGTCCACGTGATCTTTCGACGCGGCGATGAAGAAGAGGGGGGCGGTACCCAGGTGACAGCGGTTTGCGCGACGGGGATCCCGGCGTTCACGGTCGCGAACATCGGCTGATCGCAGACCCAAGGGTCTGTCGTCCTCCCGGAGAGCTGATCCACTTCTCGCTCTGGTTGAAGCTCGGGGGACTGAGCCGGCGGCCGGTATGCTGATCCCCGCAACCCTGCCGGGGTGGTGGAATGGCAGACACGGAGCACTCAAAATGCTTTGCTCGAAAGGGCGTGCGGGTTCAAGTCCCGCCCTCGGCACGAGCCCTCTACACGAGCTCTCGGTAGGCTGACCTGTGTGACCGATGACGCCAGGCCCCAGCCGAGCCCGCCCCCAGGATCGACCGTCAGTGCTCCCGCGAGGGCACGCCTGCTCGTTGCCGAGGACGAGGCGCTCATCCGCCTGGACCTCGTCGAGATGCTGGTCGACGCGGGTTATGAGGTCGTGGCCCAGGCCAGCAATGGCGAGCAGGCCGTTGCCCTCAGCCGGGAGCTCAAACCGGATCTGGTGCTGATG
>DASVHT010000010.1:0-6266 GCA_036382455.1 Dermatophilaceae bacterium | reverse complement strand
CTCGTGGATCTGGGCAATCAGCACACTGGGCACACCGCACAACCCGAAACCACCCACCGACAGTGACGAACCATCGACGATCCCGGCTACCGCTTCGGCTGCGCTTGAGACGACTTTGTCCATGCCGGGACTCTAGCCGTCAGGCGCCGGGATGACGTTTCGGGCCTCTCTCCACCGCTCGACTTTTCGGAGTCTGCCGGGTCATTGGGTACGTTGGTACCTCGAATCAGCGCTCGTCCCCCTCGTGCGGCGTGGGCATGAACGCGTGCTGCGCATTCACTGAGTCAGGACGGGAGAGCCATCTGTGACAGTCGCGTCGCGTCGCGTCGCCGAACGGGCGGAACGTCAGTTCCTCCCCGAGATCCAGGTGCTGCGCGCCGTGGCGGTCATGCTGGTCGTGCTCTATCACTTCTGGCCCGGGAAGCTCACCGGCGGATATGTCGGCGTCGACGCCTTCTTCGTCATCTCGGGCTACCTGATCACCTCCCACCTGCTTCGGGAGGTCGACCGCACAGGAACCGTCAGGCTGTGGGCGTTCTACGCACGACGGGCCCGGCGGCTCCTGCCGGCGAGCATCTTCGTCCTGCTGTTCGTCGCCGTGGGGACGGTCCTCCTGCTACCGACGGACCTTTGGACCTCGACTGCTCATGAGATAACCGCCAGCGGCTTCTACGTCCAGAACCTGTGGCTCGCGTCGAAGGCGGTGACCTACTCGGCGTCCAACGACGTCGCCTCCCCGGTGCAGCACTACTGGTCCCTGTCGGCCGAGGAGCAGTTCTATCTCGTCTGGCCGAGCCTGATCATCATCTCGTGCATCGTCGCCCGCAGGTGGCTGCGCGGCCGCACCACCACCAACGTCGGGCTGACGCTCCTCCTGATCACCGTCGGGTCGTTCGCCATCTCGGTGTGGGCGACCCAGACCCACCAAGCGGCCGCCTACTTCATCACCCCGACGCGGGCGTGGGAGTTCGGCGCCGGGGCCCTGGTCGTGCTCCTGATGCGCAAGTGGGCGCCGCACGTTGCCTTGGCGCGACTGCTGCGGTGGCTGGGCATGATCGGGTTGCTGGCCTCGGCCTGGTTCTTCTCGAGCGCGACGCCGTTCCCTGGGTATGCCGCCGCACTGCCGGTGATCGCGACCGCGGCGATCATCGTCGCAGGGGACACCGGCCGGGCCGATCCCAGCGACCTGGTGTTCCGGCTGCGTCCGGTCCAGTGGGTCGGAGACGTGTCGTACTCCGTCTATCTCTGGCACTGGCCGCTGATGGTGTTCGCCCCCTACGTTCTGGGTCACAACCTCCAGACACCCGAGCTGGCGGTGCTGGTGGTTCTCTGTTTGGTCGTCGCCGGCCTGAGCAGGCGCTTCGTCGAGGACGCCATGGGCTTTTGGCCGCGGTTGACCAAGAGCCCTCGAGCCACTCTCTCGGCGGCCGCTATCGGCATGCTGGTGATCGCCATGGTCTCCGGGACGCAGGTTTATGCGGCAAGCGCCCACGAAAAGCAGGCGGCGGCGCTGCTGGCCGATGTCTCGGGCAACGCCTGCTTCGGCGCGCCGGCCATGGAGAACCTCGCCAAGTGCCCGGACGCGATCACGGCGATGCCGGTGGCTGCCATCGCCAAGGCGGATGCACCCTGGAACCCTGTGCCGGGCTGTCGCGGCACGAGCTCGGACCCGTGGGCCGTCACGTGCTATTGGGGCAGGGGGAAACCTAGCCGGGTGGTGGCGCTGGTCGGTGACTCCCACGCAGAGCACTGGCGTGGCGCTCTGCACCGAATTGCCAAGGCCAAGAACTGGCAGATCATCGAGATGTTCGCTGGTGGGTGTCCCGCGACCCTTGCCAGTAGCGTCAGTTTCGAGCACCGTCCCCGGCGTGGCGACGTGTGCAGCACTTGGACGACCAAAGCTAGCGCCAAGCTCAAGGCTCTCGCGCCCGACGACATCATCACAACTGCGTACGTCCAGCAGAACGTCTTCGAGCCGGCTAACTCGGGCCCCGACGGATTCGAACGGGTATGGCGTGACTGGCTGAGGTTCACCCGGGTAACGGTTCTGCGGGACATCCCGACGACGGGAGGTCGTAACGGTCCGCAATGCCTCGCCGTCAACAGCCCAGAGCCGCTGGCGTGTTCCAACCAGCGATCCAAGGTCCTTATTGACGACGACATGATGCGAGCGGCGCGATCCATGCGTTCCCAGGTCAACCTGGTCGACCTCAGTGCCTTCTTCTGCGACGCCAGACGCTGCTACGCCGCGATCGGCGGTTCGAGCGTCTACTACGACGGCGACCATATGAGCATGCAGTTCAGTGCCACCTTGGCATCGGCGCTTCTGCGGCGAATGCCCCGGGCCTGAGCCGGTCGCCAGATCGAGGTCATGCCCTCCTCATGCAGTGACAAGACCGACCTCGTTCGGTAGGGAGATGCGCCCGGCTTCAGTCGCTGGACTTCCGGGTCGCTTGCCTTGGCGACTCATGGACCTCAAGACGAAGGAGGGCGATCTCCTCAGCGAGGGTACGCGTCTCTTCCTCGAGGTTCGTGAGCTCTGAGCTGAGCTGGATACAGACGGCGAGGAGCACGACAAAAGCCAGCGCGAACAGCAGATTGACCGGCGTCTGAACGCCCACCAAGGCGGCCAGCCAATAGGCGACCCTGGGGAAGACTCCCAAGCTGATGACCGCCAGCGCGAGGGCGATCCACATACCCGCGTACTTCTCCTTGATGCGGCGTGTCCGCAGCAGAAAGAACAGCAGCGCCACAACGAGGAGACACAGGGAGATCGCGAAGATGTATCCGCTTTTCACCCCGCCACCTGTTTCGGGATGGGCTCGCTGGGCCGCGAAAGGGCCACAACCAGGGCAAGGATGGCGCGGACAAGAAGAACGGCCGCCATCAGTGGGGTTTGCGAGGGTTCTCCACCGGCCCGTGGGCGCATCTCGACACCGACCTGACGGATGCGGAGCCCGGCGCGGGACGCGATGACGAGCGATTCGATGGTGTCACCGAGGTACTCGGCGGGATAGTTCGACGCGAACAGCCGGATCGCGCTGCTTCCACACGCCTTGTAACCGGATGTGGTATCCGTCAAACGGGTTCGCGCGACGCGCGAGAGCACCACGGAAAGCAGCCGCATGGACCACCACCTCGGTCCGCTGACCTCGTAGTCGCCGATGCCTGCGAATCGAGCCCCGATGACGATGTCCGCGTTCTCCTTATCCATCTCCGCCAACAGGAGGGGCACTGAGGCCGGATCGTGCTGTCCATCAGCGTCTAGCTGGACCGTTTGGTCGTAACCTCTGCGGAACGCGTAGACGTATCCGGCACGCATCGCCCCGCCAACACCGAGGTTGATGGGGAGGTCGAGCACGGACGCACCCCCGGCCGCCGCGAAGTCCGAGGTTCGATCCGTCGACCCATCGTTCACGACCAGGACATCTGCCTTGGGCAACGTGGCGCGCACCTCGGCGATGACGTCCCCGATCGTCGCCTCCTCGTTCCATGCGGGGATGACCACGAGCAGTCGCGGGGACGCGGGCTCGGACATGCCAGTCACTCTACCGACCACCCGATGGCGTCGGCGAACGGGAGATCGCGGGGGAGCCGGGTGGTGGCCGTCGCAAGAATTACAGATCTGTAGTTCACCCAAAGCGGTTGCAGGCCCTGGGACAGCACGGGGAAACTGATGACTGTTGGTGTTGATGGGATTGTTGTGACGCGTGGGGAGAAAACACACATGTCCGTTCGAGCGCGACTGGTCACGTTGAGCGGAACCGTGCTGGCGGTCCCATTGGTCGCGGTCGGGGTCGCATCGGCGGCGCACGCTGCTACTCCTGCACCCGCGCCGGTGGTCCCCCCGGCGCCGCAGAAGTCCCTTCCGGCAGCCCTCGACATCAGGACCCCCTACGAAGCACAGCTTTCCTGCGACCCCAGTGACAAGCCCGGAGTGACCGCCTTCGCCGCGCTCATGAAGGCCAACTACAAGACCGGGACGACCGGCATCAGCAGGACCTGTCAGGCCGACACCAGCGAGCACTATGAGGGCCGGGCCCTGGACTGGATGCTCAGCGTCAAGGATCCGCAGCAGAAGGCCGTCGCCGACTCGGTGGTGACGTGGCTCAGTGCCGACAACGGCGCCATGGCCCGGCGGTTCGGCATCAGCTACATCATCTGGAACACCAAGATGTGGCGCGAGTATGCGCCCGAGCAGGGCTGGGCGGCCTACACCGGCTCCGTCCCGCATACCGACCACGTCCATTTCAGCTTCTCCTGGGACGGCGCCATGGCACGGACGTCCTGGTGGACGGGGAACGCCACGACACTTGTCGACCTCGGTCCCTGCCGGGTGTATGCCGGCCAGTACGCGCCGCTGTACACCGTGCCTCGCACGGCTGCCTGCCCCACCAACCTTCCCGTTGCCCCCACGTCGCCGTACCCGGTGTACGTCATCGGTCAGCAGAACGCACAGATCGCAGTGGCCCAGAAGGCTTTGGCAGTTGTGGCCGACGGAGCGTTCGGGCCGCAGACCCAAGCGGCAGTGGTCGCCTGGCAGAAACGTGCGGGCGTCCCGATCACCGGGGTCCTGGACAAGGCCACGTGGGCGAAACTGGTTCCGACACCGCCGGCCCCGCCGGTCACCCCGGCTCCTGTCGCGACGCCGCCAGCGCCAACACCTGTGACGGTGCCGGTGGCGCTTCATACGCCAGCACCAGCACCGTCGTTGGTCAGACCCCCAGCCCCACCCGCGGCCTCGACGCCGTACACGGCATACAAGCGGGTGATCCTGCGGCAGGGTTCCAGGGGAGCGGCGGTGGTTGCCCTTCAGCGGGGCCTCCACCTCACGCCCGATGGCGCCTTCGGGCCCAGAACCCGGTCCGCGCTGATCACCTTCCAGAGGCTGCAACACATTTCGCCCAACGGTGTCGCCGACCGCCTGGTGTGGGACCGGCTCGAGCAGCAGGCCTACCCGCTCGTCGGCTACCGCGGGCTCACGTTGAAGCAGGGATCCAGGGGTGTTGCCGTCGTCGCGCTCCAGCGAGCGCTGCGCGTGACCCCCGACGGCAGCTTCGGGCTGAGGACCCGGGCTGCGGTCACAGCGGTCCAGTCACGTGCCAGGCTGGCGCCGACCGGGGTGGTCAGCGGCGCCACCTGGGTTGCGATCGAAAAGCAGATACGGCGGTAGCGGCCGGCCAGATGCCGCCGGATCTCAGGCCAGGTCGAGCGTGATACCTTCGGTGGCAAGTCGGTCGGGCCGGGGTTCGCGCCCTGCATACTGGCCATTTCGGGCCATAACCACAGACCCGTCGAGGGCCCATGCTGCGAGGGTGGACCTGAGCACCTCCCCCAGGTCACCGGCGAGGCCGACGCGGGCGCCAACAGGCCAGTCTCGTTGTGGCACAACACTTCTGTATGCCGTGTGCTCACCTTCGGTGACCAGCGCGAGATCGTCCGGAGAGGGGTCGGCCAGGGCGACGAACTGGTCCGCATAGGTGGCAAGCTCGCGCGCCTCGTCCATGGCGCCGGGTGGAACTGGGCCTGGGTGGACGCGTGCGAGGGCGGCCAGCGTGACGAGCACCACGTCACCTGACTGAGGGAGCGAGGCCACCGTGTCGTCGTCGCAGATCAGCAGATCCGGAGTCTGGCCGCCGGAACAGTCCACGGTGCCCCCGACCGACCACACCGCGAAGGCCCAGTAGAGGGCGCGCCAGTGCGGCGGCAGGGCCAGACGGACGGTGGAGCCGACGCCCAGATCGTACTCATCCTGAAGAGCGTTGCCGGCCTTGGATATCCAGTTCGCCACCACCTTGCCTGAGAGCTCGATGCGCTCGCCCTGCGTGGGACCCGGGGTGTCCTCGTAGAACGTGACCCGAGGTCGTGCAGGGTCGGAGCGCAGGATGTCGGCAAGGACTGAAGCTGGCGTACGCACGCACGCGAGCGTAGGGCGATACCGTGCGGATCGTGAACCCCACCGGTTTTGGCCGCCGCGCGGAGGCCATCATCGCCGGGGCCCCGGGGGACTCAGCCGTCGACGACACCCCGGAGCTGCCTCTGCTGCGCGGTGAGCGATTGGCGGGACGGGTCCTCACCAGGTTGGTGATCTCCACCGCGCTCCTGACGGGGCTCATCGCGGCTGCGGGTGCAGCCTTGGCCTGGGCAGGCATCTGGGACCCGTTAGTCGCTTCGGTGGTCCTGGTCATCCTGGCGGCCATCTCCTGGCGTGTGAGCGCGGTCGTGCCCACTCGTGCGCTGCCGGTCTGGACGGCCCTGGCGTTGTT
>DASVHT010000009.1:0-2713 GCA_036382455.1 Dermatophilaceae bacterium | reverse complement strand
GGGCATCACCAACCCGCCGATCGACGACCTGCTCAACGTGGCGGACTCCAAGTACGCCCTGGTCATCTACTCGGCCAAGCGCGCGCGCCAGATCAACGCGTACTACTCCCAGCTCTCCGAGGGCCTGCTCGAGTACGTCGGTCCGCTGGTCGAGACCAAGGTCCACGAGAAGCCGATGTCGATCGCCCTGCGTGAGATCAACGAGCGTCTGCTGACCTCGACGCCCACCGACGGCTGAGCGGGACACCCGGCTCGCGCCGTGACACACATGACACGCGGACACGTATGAGGGGCAGACGGGTCGTCCTTGGGGTCAGCGGCGGGATAGCCGCCTACAAGGCGTGTTCGTTGCTGCGGCTGTTCACCGAGAGTGGGCACGACGTGACAGTGGTTCCCACCGCGGCCTCCCTGCGGTTCGTAGGCGCAGCCACCTGGGCCGCGTTGTCGGGCAAACCTGTGTCCACCGATGTCTGGACCGACGTCCATGAGGTGCCGCATGTGCGCCTCGGTCAGCAGGCCGATCTCATTGTCGTGGCACCTGCCACCGCAGATCTCCTGGCCAGGGCTGCTCATGGGCTGGCCGACGACCTCTTGACCAACACCCTGCTCACCGCACGCTGTCCCGTGGTGCTCGCCCCCGCCATGCATACCGAGATGTGGGAGCACCCAGCCACGGCGGCCAATGTCGCCACGCTTCGCTCCCGCGGCGTGCACGTCATCGACCCCGCGTCGGGGCGACTGACCGGAGCTGACACGGGTCAGGGCCGGTTGCCCGAGCCCGAGGACATCTTCGATGTATGCCGTGAGCTGCTGGATCCCTCTCCCTCTTCTTCCGCCGCTGCATCTCCCCTTTCTGGCACCGAACCGCGGGTGGAAGCGACGCGAAACGGCGGTCTGGGCGCAGGAAGTGCAAGCTTGGCGGGACGGCGGGTTCTCATCAGCGCGGGCGGCACGCGAGAGCCGATCGACCCCGTCCGCTTCCTGGGCAACCGCTCGTCGGGCAAGCAGGGCTACGCGCTCGCGGCGGTGGCTGCTGCCCGTGGCGCAGAGGTAACCCTGATCTCGGCCAACGTGGCGTTGCCGGTGCCCGACGGTGTGACGGTCGTGCCTGTCAACACCGCCCTGGAGCTCAGCGAGGCGGTCACGAAGGCGGCCGAGGAGTTCGACGTCGTCGTCATGGCCGCCGCCGTGGCGGACTTCCGGCCCGCGCACTACGCGGACGTCAAGATCAAGAAGGTCCACCACGACGTCGTGCCTGTCTCCGTGTTCCACGATGGAGTGCCCGATGACGCTGTGCCAGAGGCCGACCTGCACGCCCCCACGATCGAGCTGGTCCGCAACCCCGATGTCCTGGCCGGGCTGGTGCAGTCCAGGGGTTTCTCCGGAACCCCGGTGATCGTGGGCTTCGCGGCCGAGACCGGCGATGCCGAGCACACCGTTCTCGACTACGCCCGGGACAAGCTCATCCGAAAGGGCTGCGACGTGCTCGTCGCCAACGAGGTGGGAGCCGAGAGAGTCTTCGGGCAGGACACCAACACCGTCCACATCCTCAGGCGCGGTGTCGATGCCGTGGTGCGGGCCGGCCCTGCGCCCAAGGACGCCGTGGCCGCCACGGTCTGGGACGTGATTCAGGACGTCTTGTCCTCACGGTAAACTGCGTCGGAGTCATCAGTCAGCAGCCGCTGCAACCAAGGGAGCACTACGTGTCCGCACGCCTTTTCACCTCTGAGTCCGTGACCGAGGGTCACCCCGACAAGATCTGCGACCAGATCAGTGACGCGATCCTGGATGCGATGCTCGCCGAGGACCGGACCAGCCGCGTTGCCGTGGAGACGATGGTCACCACAGGCCTGGTCCACGTCGCCGGTGAGGTGACCACCACCGGATACGTGGACATCCCACGGATCGTTCGTGACACGGTCCTCGCCATCGGCTACGACTCGTCGACCAAGGGTTTTGACGGCGAGTCGTGTGCTGTCTCGATCTCGATCGGCCAGCAGTCACCGGATATTGCCCAGGGCGTCGACTCGGCCTATGAGAGCCGCACCGGTGGCATCGACCCGATGGACAAGCAGGGCGCCGGCGACCAGGGCCTGATGTTCGGCTACGCCTGCGAGGACACTCCTGAGCTCATGCCGCTGCCGATCCACTTAGCGCACCGGCTGGCGGAGCGTCTGTCGGCCGTGCGCAAGTCCGGCGAGGTCGCCTATCTGCGCCCTGATGGCAAGACCCAGGTGACCATCTCCTATGACGGGGACAGGGCGGTCAAGCTCGACACCGTCGTCGTGTCGACCCAGCACGCCGCTGACATCTCGCTTGCGGGCCTGCTCGAGCCGGACATGGCCCACCAGGTCATCAAGCCCGTGCTGGACCAGCTGGCCGCTGCCGGCACCGAGCTGGACATCTCGGACTACCGGATGCTCATCAACCCGACCGGCCGCTTCGAGATCGGTGGCCCGATGGGCGACGCCGGCCTCACCGGACGCAAGATCATCGTCGATACCTATGGCGGCACAGCCCGTCACGGGGGTGGCGCTTTCTCCGGCAAGGACCCGAGCAAGGTGGACCGTTCGGGGGCCTACGCGATGCGCTGGGTGGCCAAGAACATCGTTGCTGCGGGTCTGGCCCGTCGCTGCGAGGTCCAGGTGGCCTATGCGATCGGCAAGGCGCAGCCCGTGGGCCTGTACGTCGAGACCTTCGGCACCGAGACCGT
>DASVHT010000008.1:0-9252 GCA_036382455.1 Dermatophilaceae bacterium | reverse complement strand
CCTCTGTCCTCAGAACCCGCCCCCACATGTCGAGCTCGATCGCACGACAGTCGTCGAGCTCGTCCACCCCTGCGTCGATGGCCGCCTCACGCAGGGCCAGCCGCTCGTCTGCCAGCGGTGAGAACCCCCAGCCGATCATGGACGTGCCCTGCTCAAGCCGATCGGCCAGTGCGGAGCGGTCGGGTAGCGGGCAGATCCCGCGTCCGACGAACTCGGCCACCGCAGGAACCTCACTAGGGGGAGGCAGCCGCAAGCCCTCAGGCGGGCAGCAGCTCTCGTGACAGTCCGGCGCGAACCAGCGCTCACCACGCACCACCATGCGGTCGGTCACCTTGACGCCGACGGCCCTGCAGGCACCTGCCATGCCGTTGAGCATCGGGAGGCTCTCACCTTCGCGTTCCTCGAACCCGATGAGCAGCACGGATCCGGGGTTGTCCTGTCGCAACGGCGCCATCATCGCGGCGACCGCCTCGCCCACGTGCTCCGGTGGCGGCAGGTCAATGCGCTGGACCAGCCCGACTCGCGAGCCTCGAAGGCTCACTGCGACGAGGCTGTCGTGGGGGTAGAAACCGAGCTGGTAGGGCAATACGGCCAGCACGTCGGCGGGTCCGCTCAGGTGGATGGTTGGGGTCATGGCTCGACTCTGGAGTCCGCAGGACGGTACCGACATACCGCTGCCTTCGCCTGAGGACGGCGGGACGACATGGGTCACCCTTGTGCACAACAGCCGTTCTGTGCACAACGCCCGATCTGTGCGCAACACCCGCCGACAAGGGAGCGGGTGACATGGACCTGAGAAGACCAGGTCCTTCAGGAGACCGTTCGTGCCTTCGGTGGGAACTCTTGGCGCGCGTACTCGGCGATCCGCTTGAGCAGGTAACTGTCCACAGCGGCACCGACGGCCCCACCCACCAACGGCACGGCTTTGCCGAACCGGGTCAGCGACTTCTTGCCAAACTGCGTGAGCAGCCGGAATCCGATGGCCTTGTTGACGGCTATCAGGGCAGGGCCCGGCAGCCGCTGCACAGCCAGATCGGCCAGTGGCCCGGTGCTGACCCCAGGCAAAGGCGGGAGCTTCTTGAGCAGGTCGTCGGCGTCGGCGCCGACCAGTGACAGCAGTACAGCGGAGCGCACCTCGGGTCTGGCGATGTCATAGCCGCGAATCGAGGCAATACCGGCGACCAGCCGCGTCGCGACCACGTAAAACCCAAAGACGTTGGCGGGCAACGCGATCGGCAGGGTGACAAAACCACCCGCACTCGTGACGAAGCCACCGGCTGCGGCGAGTCTGAGATGTGACCGGACCAACGCATCGATGGAGCTCTCGGCGTCGGCGTGCCCGGCCATGGCAACGTCCGCGACCCTCCGCGCGGAGTCAAAGCGGGCCTTGCCGTCGATCCCGACATCCATCAGGCGTTCGACCATGCGCGCGGCGGAGCCGCCGGTCGGGCCGGACATGGCGCGCCCGCTGACCACCGCAACCTCCGTGGAGTCGCGCGGGGGTTCGTCGTGCCTGCCGAAGATTCCCACGTGCTTCCTCCTGTTGGCGCTCGGATCTGCCTGCCAACATTGGACCATGCTGCTGGCCGATGTCGTGCGCACGTCGAACCAGGTGTCAGCGACGAGCTCTCGCAACGCCAAGGTGTCACTGATCGCTGACCTTCTGCGTCGCTGTGCCTTCTTGGTTGCCGACGGGGCCGCCCCCGCAGACGAGATCGCGTTGGTGACGCGCTATCTGTCGGGTTCGTTGCGGCAGCGTCGCACCGGCATCGAGCTGTCATCCTTCTCCAAGCCGCCGCTGCCTGCCGACGGTGGAGTCCTGACCCTGTCCGAGCTCGACACCGCCATGCAACGAGCCAGCGCCATGGCCGGTGCCGGCTCCTCGCACGAGCGCGCCGACCTGTTACTGGGCCTCGTCCGCAGGATGAGCGGCGATGAACGAGCTCTCGTCCTGGGACTGCTGCGGGGTGGGCTGCGCCAGGGCGCGCTCGAGTCGGTGGTCATGGCCGCTGTGGCCCAGGCGGGTGGCGCCGGCCTTGAAGATGTACGCCGTGCCGTCGCCACCCGGGGGGACCTCCCCGGTGTCGCACAGGCACTTCTGGTGGACGGTCCCGGAGCGCTCGATCTCTTCCGGCTGACGGTTGGCCTGGGCGTCAGCCCCATGCTCGCCAGCTCAGCCAAGAGCCTTGCTGAGGCCTTTGCCAAGACCGGTCCCGCGGCCGTGGAGTGGAAGCTGGACGGTATCCGGGCTCAGATCCACAAGCAGGGCAACGATATTCGCGTCCTGACCCGGTCCCTGGACGACATCACCGATCGTGTTCCCGAGGTCGTCCAGCTGAGCAGGTCGCTGGCCGCAGTCGATGGGATCTTCGATGGCGAGCTGATCGCGTTGCACCCGGACGGTCGGCCAAAACCGTTTCAGGAGACCGGGTCCCGTACTGCCAGCCGAGTCGACCCAGAGGTTGCCCGTACGCGGACCCCGCTCACGGCATACCTTTTTGACGTCCTGCATTTGGATGGGGTCGATCTGGTCGACGAGGCCGGCCGCGCACGACGCGACGCGCTCGAGCTGGCTGTTCCCCGCACTCATCTGACACCACGAATCCAGGTGGACGACGTCTCCGACGCCCACCAGATCGATGCGGCGGCCGCCTTTGCCGCCGACGCCGTGGCTCGCGGACACGAGGGCGTGGTTGTCAAGGCGGACGACGCGCCCTACGACATGGGACGCCGCGGGTCGGGCTGGGTCAAGGTCAAACCGGTTCACACCCTCGATCTGGTCATCCTGGCCGTCGAGCGGGGCAACGGCCGGCGCAGCGGCTGGCTGAGCAACATCCACCTTGGCGCACGGGACCCGCACGGGCGATTCGGGCCGGAGGACGGCTTCGTCATGCTCGGCAAGACCTTCAAGGGGCTCACCGACGAGATGCTGCGCTGGCAGACCAACGAGCTACCCCGGCACGCACTCGGATCCGTCGACGGTTACGTGATCGAGCTGCGCCCTGAGGTTGTGGTGGAGATCGCCTTTGACGGGGTGCAGACCTCTCCCCGCTATCCCGGTGGGCTGGCACTGCGCTTTGCGAGGGTGGTCCGTCACCGGCCTGACAAGACGGCGAGCGAGGCCGACCCGATCGAGCTGGTTGAGGCCCTGCGCCCGACCTGACCCCAGGATGGGAACTCATCGCCTGAAGCGCGTCGTTGACCAATGAAGAATCCTTGAAATCATGGCAGGAGACGTTTGTCACCTGACCGATCGACCCCACCGATGGACCACTTGAAGGTGAACCCATGGCCGTCGCCACCGACGACAACAACGCGTTCTCGGACTATGCCCACCCCGAGCGGCTGGTCTCCACGGAGTGGCTTGCCGCGCAGCTGCCCCACAGAGCTGAGGGTGCCCACGACCTGGTGGTCATCGAGTCCGATGAGGACGTGCTGCTCTACGAGACCGGTCACATCCCCGGAGCCCTCAAGATCGACTGGCACACCGATCTCAACGACCAGGTGACGCGTGACTACGTCGACGGCGAGCGCTTTGCCCAGGTCCTCGGGGAGCGCGGTATCCGCCGTGACACCACCGTGGTGATCTATGGTGACAAGAGCAACTGGTGGGCCGCCTACGCCCTGTGGGTCTTCACCCTGTTCGGCCATGAGGACGTGCGCCTGCTCGACGGCGGTCGGGCCAAGTGGGTCGCGGAAGGGCGGGAGATCACCCGCGTCCTGCCGGCCCGGACAGCGGTTGACTACCCGGTCATCGAGCGCGATGACGCACCCATCCGGGCCTTCAAGGACGACGTTCTGGCCCACATCGGCCAGCCGATGGTCGACGTCCGGTCCCCGGGCGAGTACTCCGGCGAGCTGCTGCACATGCCCGACTACCCGCAGGAGGGGGCGATGCGAGGCGGCCACATCCCCGGCGCCCGGTCGGTGCCATGGGCTCGGGCAGCCAACGAGGACGGCACCTTCAAGAGCCGCTCCGACCTTGAGGCCATCTACCTGAGCGAGCAGGGCTTGACGCCCTCCGACGACGTGGTGGCCTACTGCCGCATCGGCGAGCGCTCCTCCCACACGTGGTTCGTCCTGACCCACCTGCTGGGCTTCGACAAGGTCCGCAACTACGACGGTTCTTGGACCGAGTGGGGCAACGCCGTTCGGGTGCCGATCGAGGTCGGTGCCACGTGAGCGCAGGACCCGTGACCGTTCCCCTCCCTGCGGTCCTCGACGAGATCGCCCAGGACTTCGCAGCCCTGTCGGCTCGTGACCGACTCACCCTGCTGCTCGACTTCAGCGACGATCTTCCCGAGCTTCCCGAACGGTACTCGGGGCACGATGAGCTGCTCGAGCGCGTGGACGAGTGCCAGTCCCCGCTGTTCCTCGTGGTCGAGGTGGACGATATTCCGAATGCGTCACCGCAGGAAGCCACCGTCCGCCTGTACTTCCAGGCCCCTCCGGAGGCTCCGACGACCCGCGGCTTCGCGGGGATCCTGCACGAGGGCCTGGACGGGCTCACCGTCGGCGAGGTGCTCGCGGTGCCCGACGATGCGCCATACCGCTTCGGGCTGGGCGAGGCGGTCTCCCCGCTGCGGTTGCGGGGCATGGTGGCGATGTTGAGCCGGATCAAGCGTCAGGTCCGGATCAAGTCCGCTCACTGAACCATCCCCCGCCCGCCGCATCAGCGCGGTCCCCGGACGCAACCTGAGCACATCCAAGCCGCCCCCGGTGCGCTTGGATAGGGCCGTGCCTCCGCAACAGCCGCCCCGCGACCTCGTGGCCGTCTGCTTCGTGGGCGGGATGGGAGCGCTTGCCGGCGACGGGCTGGCTCAGACCGGCAGCCATGGCGAGATCGTCGCGGCAGTGGCTCGGATGGAGACCACGCAACACCCGCGATGGGTTTTCTGGTCCGCCCATGCTGGGGCGAATCTGTTGGTGAGCAACGGCATCCACCTGGACAGGTGCTGGGACATCGCCGAAGCACATCGGATCCTGGTCGGAGGTCGGAACGCCGACCCCGCTGTGGCGTGGGCCACCGTATGCCGGCTCGACACCTCTGACCTGCCCAGGGCCACCGGAGACGACCTGTTCACCTTCGCCGCCGAGCACGAACCGGGCGACGGGAGTGACCCGGAGAGTCCAGTTCGCTCCGATGGTTACCTCCGCGCCGCAGCCGTCACCGGGATATGGCAGACCTCGCCCGGGCGCGTTCTGGCGTGGGCCACCACGGCACTGGACACCGCGACGCGGCAGATCGCCGCCCTGTCAGAGCTCTCCCCGCGGGCCGCCAGCACCGGTCAGTCCGAGTCGGCCGCAGCGCTGTTGTGTGTCGAGCTCGCCGCGACCGGGCTCCCGGTGGACCGCCCCACCATCGAGCGGTTGATCGAGGACTCGGCCGGACCGCGACCCGATGATGAGGCCCATGCCCGCGAGATCCGTGACGCGCGTGATGGCGAGGTGTTACGTCACGCGCCCGGTCGCGAGTCCACCGATCTGCGAAACCCGATACAGGTCAAAGAGCTTCTGGCATCCGTCGGCGTCGTCGTGCCCGACACACGCGCCTGGCGCCTGGACCCGTTCCGAGGTGCCCACCCGTTGGTGGAGGCTCTCCTGACCTGGCGCAAGGCAGAGCGGATCGCCACGACCTACGGATACCGCTGGCTCGACACCAATGTTGGCGCGGACGACCGGCTGCGTGGCGCATGGACCGCCTGTGATGGTGCGGCTGGCCGGATGACGGCTCAGAACGGCCTGCACAACCTGCCCACACCGTTGCGTCCGGCCATCGCCGCCCAACCGGGGCACGTGTTCGTACGTTCGGACCTCGGACAGATCGAACCCCGGGTCCTCGCAGCGGTCTCGGGTGACGTGGACTTCGCACGCGCCACCCTGGCCGACGACCTCTATGCGCCGGTTGGCGCCGCCCTCAAGGTGGAGCGCCCGGTGGCCAAGATCGCCGTCCTCGCCGCGATGTACGGCCAGACCAGCGGCACTGCCGGCGAGGCCCTCAAAGACCTCGAGCGTGCCTACCCAACGGCCATGTCCTACCTCCAGCGCGCCTACGACTCGGGGGTGGCCTCGCGAGCTGTCCGCACCTACGGCGGCCGGCGAATTCCGATGTGGGACAACCCCGTTGATGCTTCCCCCGGATCCCTGCCGTCCATGATCGCCAGCCGTGGACGATTCGCCCGAAACGCTGTCATCCAGGGCGCGGCCGCCGAGCTCTTCAAGGCCTGGGCGGCGACCGTGCGCCTCACGACAAGGCACCTTGGCGGCCAGATCGTCCTGTGCCTGCACGATGAGCTGCTGGTCCATGTGCCCATTGAGAGCGCCGACGAAGCGGCAGCCGCGGTTGACGCGGCGCTGACGGCGAGCGCCCGACGCTGGACCGGATCGAGCACGGTGAGGTTCGTCTCCGACACCAGCGTCATCGCTCGCTGGTCCGACGCCAAACCCTGAGCGCCCGGCGCCTAGGTCTCGTCGGTCTGCGCGCGCAGGAACTGCTCGAACTCGGCACCGATCTCGTCTGCGGTAGGAAGATCGCGGATGTCAGTGGCCAGCAGGCTCGGCTTCTCGCGAGCCTCGATGTACGTGTCGTACTGGCGCTCAAGGGCCTCGACAACCTGCCTGACCTCGTCAGAGCCGGCGATCCCCTCTGAGATCTCTGCCCGGTTCAGGCCTGCGGTGGCGACCAGGTCATCAGCGGGGATGCTGAGCCCCGTTGCGGCCACAAATGACTCGAGCCCCACGACGGCAGCGTCGGCGTACTGAGCCTGCGCCAGGTAGTGGGGCACGTGGATGGCAAAGCCCAGAGCGTCATTGTCGGACTCGCCCAGACGCAGCTCCAGCAACGCGCTGACGCTCCCGGGCACCTGCAGGGGACCGAAGACGGCCTCGTGCCCGCCGATCAGCCTGGGTGCGGTCGCGTGGGCCGTCATACCGATGGGTCGGGTGTGCGGCACCGCCATCGGTATGCCGTGGATGCTCACGGTGAGGGTCACACCAAGTGCCGAGATGAGCTGGCGGATCGCCGCGACGACACGCTCCCACTGGTAGTCCGGCTCGTGACCGGTCAGGACGAGGAAGGGTTGCCCCTCAGCATCGGTGACGCGATAGAGCAGAAGTGTCGGGTCGGAGAAGCTGGACCAGCGATCGCGATCGAACATCATCATGGGGCGACGTCCGCGGTAGTCCATCAGCTGGTCGACGTCGAACGAGGCCACGACGGTGTGCGGGAGAGTCGCCAGAATGTGTTCGGTCAGCAGTCGCTGCGTCTGGCCGGCATCGACGAACCCGCCGAGCGAGACCAGCAGCGCCGACGCCCGCAGCTCGCCCAGTGGGCTGTCGCTCTGGAACGCGTAGAGCTCTGAAGGGTCAAGCACCGCTGGTCGCCTCTTCCTTACTGATGATCTCTTGCCCGAGCATCTGTTGATGTCGTGCTGCAAGCACTTAAACACCGTCCCCACCCCAAGGATTCCACGGTACGGCGTAATTGGCCGTCAAGCCTGCAACGGTTCTCGCGGGCGGGAGCCAAGCGCCAACCACTTCGTGGACCGATCACGTGGGTGCCCACCACCGGCGTCAGCCGATCCCCAGGCGCCTCGCGACCTCCGGACCGCCCATCTGCGTCACAACACCCGGGTCACCCACGACAATGAGCTGATCGGTGGCCCGGGAGAGGCCGACATACAACCGCTCGCGCGACCGGTCAGACGCCTTGTCCTCGTTGATACACAAGACCACGGCACGGCGTTCCAGACCCTTGCACCCCAGCACGTGGCCGTAGAACACGTCGTCCTCCTCCCAGAACGTACGCCAGTAGCCCTCCGGGTCGGTGTCCGAGCCGCGCTCGATCTGGACGGGGTGGCGTTTGCCGGTGGTCAGGAGCATCACCTCCTGGGACTTCCACCCCGCAGCCAGCAGACGGTCGACCTGCTCATCGGCGGTTTCGATGGCATCGCGGGGCGGACAGGACACGAACTCGACCTCGGGGCCTTCACCTCCCCGAAGGCTCATCCTCATGGGAGCCAACGGGTTGAAGGTCTCGCCGATCTGCTTGGTGTTGCGCAGGTTGTGGTCGAGGATCAACGGCACCAACGGCACCGGGGGCGCCCCATAACGCTGGAAGATCCGCTGGTTCTCATCGGAGTAGACGAACAGCCCACCGGTTTCCTGGTCCTTCAGAGCACCCATGATCGGGGCCCACCACGAGTCGGCGAAGTCCTGGCCCTCGTCGACGATCACCGCGTCGAACCTCTGCCCTTCCGGGAGACCGGCTGCCAGCTCCCGCATCAGTGCCGGGAGCTCGATCTCCCAGAAGTTGGAGTTGTCCCGGGTGCCGTCCGGAGCGCCCCAGCTGCGACCCAGCTCGGCGAACGTGCCCACGAAGGCGGGGCGATGTTTGCGGTCCCAGGTGTCCACGACACGCTTGAAGTACGCCGCCAGACCTCGTGAGTAACAGATCAACGCCACCCGCTTGGCTTTGAGCTCCCCACGACCACGCGTCAGCTGTCTGGCCTGCGTCAGTGCCAGCACCGTCTTGCCGCTTCCGGCGCCGCCACGGACCTCCACCCTGTTGAGCAGCCGTGTCACCCGCAGCAAGGTTGCCTGCTCCAGGGTGAGCCGATCAACCTCGGCCTCACGTTCGCGGGCGTCGGCCGAGATGTCGAGAACGGGCAGGTTCCGACCATTGAGGATCTCCACGATCAGATCCACGTCCTCGGGGCTCGGCGGGACGTTCTGGGTCTCCTGCATGACGACCACGTCGTAGAGACGTCCACCAAGGTCGGCGATGTCACCCCTGCCGTGCACCGCCCACCGGGGACAGTCCGGCATCGAGAAGTCGTCGTGGAGGTCGGTGTTGGGCAGCGCGACCGAGTGCGCCCACCGGATGCGGCGGCGCGACGAGTTGCGCCAACGTGGGTCGCTCTCGACGTACTGCCGGATCGCGTACTTCGTGGTCCGCGCCTGATCGACGGGGTCGAAGTTGCGGGTGTCGTTGCCCGACTGGCGCCACTGCCCGTCGACCACACCGACACTGCCCCCCTTGACCTCCACGACGACGACGCCGGCACCGGCGATGATCGCCACGATGTCAGCCTCGTGGTCCTTCACCTCATCGCTGAGCCGAAGGTTGGCCATCAGCACGTCATCCGGCCCGAGCTTCGCCCTGAGAACCTCCCAGACCTCACGCTCGGTCGCCGTCTCGAACTTGGGGTGCTCCGGGAGCAGCCGGGGGGCCATCAGCCGGCCCGCGGCTCG
>DASVHT010000007.1:0-31659 GCA_036382455.1 Dermatophilaceae bacterium | reverse complement strand
GGTCGAGCAGCCGCTGATCAACCGTGAGGTCCCGCAACGCAATCGACCCGGCCAATGGCACGAGCGACTTATCCGTGACGTCGCCGGCCATCAGCTCCAGCGTGCCCAGGCCGCAGGCAAACGCTAGTTCGGGCAGGGCCGCTGCCAGAGCCAGACCCGCCCGGAGGCCGACGCTTGTGTCCAGAGCGCTCGAGACGACCGTCGGCAGTGCGCACTCCTGTGCGATAGCAAGCGCCGCTCGCACTCCCCACAGCGGCGCAACCTTCACCACGATGATGTCGGCGGCCTCCTCACGGACCACACGCATCGGGTCGGCGGCTTTCCGGATCGACTCATCAGCCGCCACGAGGACGTCGATGCCGTTGCGCGCCAGCGCAACTCGCAAGGATGCCAGCTCTGCGACGCTGGCGCAGGGTTGCTCGGCATACTCGAGCTCGTATGACGCCAGCCGCCGCAGAGCGTCCGTCGCCTCTGGGACGGTCCAGCCTCCATTGGCATCCACGCGGATCCGCGCCTGCGGCCCCATCGCATCCCGGACTGCGGCAACGCGGTCGATGTCGTCCTGAAGCGTCTGCCCGCCCTCGGCGACCTTGACCTTGGCGGTCGTACAGCCGTCATACCGCTGGAGGATGTCGGCGACCTCGTCGGCGGTCACGGCAGGGACAGTCGCGTTGACCGGAACCGAGTCACGCAAGGGCGCGGGCCACCCGACCCACCCTGCCTCCAGAGCTGCGGCCAGCCAGCGGGACGACTCGAAGTCTTCGTACTCGGGGAACGGCCCGAACTCCCCCCAGCCCTTTGGCCCGCGGATCAGCGCCGCTTCGCGAACCGTCACGCCCCTGAACCTGACCCGCATCGGGATCTGCACCACCGACAACGTGGAGAGCACCTCATCGAGGTCGGGCAGCGGTGTGGGCGTCATGCGCATATCCTCGCTGACGTGAACGAACAGAGCGTGAGCGAGACCTTCGAACCGTCCGCGTGGACCGTCGTGGAGGGCTTTGACCTCACCGACATCACCTACCACCGGGCAGTCAGCACTGGTGCGGTGCGGATCGCTTTCAACCGCCCCGAGGTGCGCAACGCCTTCCGCCCGCACACCGTTGACGAGCTCTATCGGGCGCTTGACCACGCCCGAATGTCGCCGGACGTCGGCGCCGTCTTGCTGACCGGCAACGGCCCCAGCACGAAGGACGGCGGCCGCGCCTTCTGCTCGGGTGGGGACCAACGGATCCGGGGGCGCAGCGGGTATCAGTACGCCGACGGCGAAACCGCGGAAACCGTTGACACCGCTCGGGTTCGAGCAGAGGGTGGGCGTCTCCACATCCTCGAGGTCCAGCGTCTCATCCGCACGATGCCCAAGGTCGTCATCGCCGTGGTCAACGGCTGGGCGGCCGGCGGCGGGCACAGCCTGCACGTCGTCTGTGACCTGACGATCGCCAGCCGTGAACACGCCAGGTTCAAGCAGACCGACGCCGACGTGGGCTCTTTCGACGCGGGCTACGGCTCGGCGTACCTCGCCAAGATGGTCGGCCAGAAGTTCGCCCGCGAGATCTTCTTCCTGGGGCGCACCTACTCCGCGGCGGCCATGCAGCGGATGGGCGCAGTCAACATCGTGGCCGACCATGCCGACCTCGAGGCCGAGGCGCTGCGGATGGCCGCGGAGATCAACGGCAAGAGCCCGACGGCACAGCGGATGCTCAAGTTCGCGTTCAACCTGACCGATGACGGTCTCATGGGCCAGCAGGTGTTTGCCGGTGAGGCCACGCGACTGGCCTACATGACCGATGAAGCCGTGGAGGGCCGCAACTCCTTCCTGGAGAAGCGGGACCCCGACTGGAGCCCGTTCCCCCACTACTACTGACGCGAGCCAGCCGTTCGCCTAACCCAGGACCCGGTGGACCTTGTGGTTGGCCGCCTGCGCGCGGGGCCGCACGATCATCCTGTCGATGTTGACGTGGGACGGTCGCGTCGCCACCCAGGCCACGCAGTCGGCGATGTCCTCGGCGGTCAGCGGCTCGGCCACCCCGGCATATACGGACTCGGCCCTGGCCCGGTCGCCGCCGAAGCGGGTCAGCGCGAAACCTTCTGAACGCACCATGCCGGGCGCGATCTCGCACACCCGCACCGGTTGGTCCCAGAGCTCGAGCCGTAAAGTGTCGACGACCGAGTGGACCGCGAACTTGGCTGCGACGTAACCGCCTCCGCCTTCATAGGCGACGAGACCGGCGGTCGACCCCATCACGACGATCTGGCCCTGCGACGCCACGAGCGCGGGCAGCAGCGCCTTGGTCACGGCGACGACACCAATGACATTGACCTCGTACATCGTCCGCCACTGCTCAAGGTCGGACTCGGCCACAGGATCAGCTCCGAGCGCGCCCCCGGCATTGTTCACCAGGAGGTCGCAGCGCTCACCGACCTCTTCAGCGAGCGCGGCCACATCGGTGGAGGAGGTCACATCACAACGGATCGCCCGCCCGCCGATCTCGGCAGCGAGCGCGTCGATGCGATCACCCCGGCGCGCTGCGCAGACGACCTCGAAACCCTCCACGGCCAGCCGTCTGGCGGTCGAGGCACCGATACCGCTGCTCGCTCCGGTCACCACAGCCACGGGCCGTGTCGTCTGGGTCCTGGGCCGCGCCGTCTCAGTCACCCGACCAGTATTCACACTCGTGGCAGCACATAGTCTCGGCGGGTGACCGGTCCTCGTCTGCTCGCCCTGCCCGTCCCCCCGGGGGTTGGCGCGCTCAGGATCCTCGCGGACCTTCAAGGGGCCCTGGACGGCACGGGGCCCGCCGTAGCCCCACACGCGATGAACGAGGCCCCGCAGATCCCGGACGACGCGGGGCGTCTCCCCGATGGCCTCGCGCTGGCCATCGGAACCTCCGGTTCCACCGGCCGGCCCAAGCTGGCCATGCTGACGGGTGACGCCCTGCGCGCCTCCGCCGACTCCACCCATGAACGGTTGGGCGGCCGAGGCCAGTGGCTGCTCGCCATGCCCGCCCACCACATCGCCGGCATCCAGGTACTGGTCCGGTCGCTGGTCGCTGGCACCACACCGGTTGCGATGGATCTTGAGGGTGGCTTCACTGCGGACGCGTTCGTTCGAGCCAGCACTGAGATCGCTTCAGCCGCAAGGGCTTACACCGCCCTCGTTCCGACCCAGCTGGTCCGACTGCTCGCTCGCACCGATGGGCGAGAGGCTCTCACCCGGTATGCCGCCGTCCTCGTCGGCGGCGCCGCCACACCCTCCGGCGTTCTCGCGGAAGCCAGGAACGCGGGGGTTCGCGTGGTAACGACGTACGGCATGAGCGAGACGGCTGGCGGCTGCGTCTACGACGGTCGCCCTCTTGATGTCAGCCTCGTGCAGCTCGAGGACGGCGGCCGGATAGAGCTTGGCGGAGCCACGCTTGCCGGGGGGTATCTCGACGAACCCGCCCTGAGCGCAACGGCGTTCGTTGTCGACGACAGCGCCAGGCGTTGGTTCCGCACCGACGACGTCGGTCACTTCGACCCCGAGGGAGCACTCATTGTGGACGGACGTATCGACGACCTCATCAACACCGGCGGTCTCACTGTGGCCCCGCGGCTGGTCGAAGAGGCTCTCGCCCAGCTCGACATCGTGGCCGAGGCCGTCGTGGTGGCCAGTCCCGACCCCGAGTGGGGCCAGGTCGTCAGTGCCGCGATCGTCGTCACCGCTGGCAGCTCCCCACCGACGTTGGACGATGTGCGGGACCGGCTCCGCGGCATACTCCCGAGTCACGCGCTTCCGAGGCGGCTGGTGACCCTGCCGGAGCTGCCTCTGCGCGGCCCCGGCAAGCACGACAGAGCTGCGGTACGGAGGCACTTCAACCGCGACGGATGAACCGTGACAAGATCAGCACAGGACCAGTTCACGCATGGCAAGGAGGTCGCGATGGCAAAGGTACTGCTCGTCCTCATCCCGCTCGCCATGACGATCTACGCGGTCATCGACGCGATCCAGACCGAGGAGACACGCGTTCTCTACCTGCCCAAGCTGGTCTGGATCGTGCTGATCCTTCTGTTCCCCCCGGTCGGCGCCATCGCCTGGTACGTCACCGGAAGGCAGCGTCGCCCGCTCGACAGACGCAGAGGTCCCAACTATCCGTCGGCCCCCCGCGGTCCGGACGATGATCCGGAGTTCCTCAGCAACCTGTGATCACACCACCAATGACATTGAAGTGAGCAACAAGTAACTCCATGGCCACGTTGTCCCAGTGGGTCGAGGGCGCACGCCCCCGCACCCTGCCCGCCGCCGTCGCGCCCGTTCTCGTCGGCACCGGCGCCGCATACGCCCTGAACAGCGCCGACGGAGCCCTCGCCCTCCTTGCCCTTCTCGTCTCGCTGTCGCTGCAGGTCGGCGTGAACTACGCCAACGACTACTCCGACGGCATCCGCGGCACCGACCAGGAGCGTGTTGGCCCGGTCCGGCTGGTGGGCCAGGGCCTGGCAAGGCCCGACAACGTCAAGCTCGCGGCGATGCTCTGTTTCTCCGGTGCCGCCCTGTTCGGACTTGCCCTCGTCGCTCTCAGCGGCGCGTTCGTGATGCTCCTGGTCGGAGCCGCTTCGATCGCCGCTGCGTGGTATTACACGGGTGGCCACAAGCCCTACGGCTACTCAGGACTGGGCGAAGTCTTCGTCTTTGTGTTCTTCGGGCTGGTGGCCACCCTGGGCACGACCTACACCCAGGCGGGCACGCTGAGCCTTGCCTCGATCGCCGGCGCGTTCGGCGTCGGCGCCATCGCCTCGGCGATCCTGGTCGCCAACAACCTGCGCGACATCCCCAGCGACCGGGCGCACGGAAAGCGGACGCTGGCGGTGCGTCTTGGTGAGGCCCGGACCCGCGGCCTGTATGCCGCGCTGCTGACCGTCGCGCTCGCCAGCGTTCTCGCGGCCGGCGTCATCCACCTGAGCGCCCTGGTGGCGCTCCTGTCCTTCATCCTGGCATTCCCGCTGCTTCGCCGGGTCATGGGCGGCGCCCGGGGCATGGACCTGGTCCCGGTGCTGTCCGGGACGGGCCGGTTCGAGCTGGTCTACGCCGCACTGCTGGCACTAGGGCTGGGTGCCTCGCGCCACCTGGGCTGAACGACTCAGGTGCGCGATGACTCCTCGTCGGCGGCTGCGCCCTCGTCCGCCTCGGTGTCCTCATCGACCTGTGCGTTCTGGTCGGCTTCTGGGTTCTCGTCGGCCTCTGTGTCCTCGTCGATCTCGTCCGCGCGAGCCCGCTCGGCCCGGGTTGCACGTTCATCGACGTGGCGGGCGATCCTGGCGCTGAACTCTGCCCGCGGCCCCTTGAGGACGAAGTACGACACCACCATCGAGCCCAGCGCGGAGATCGCGAGCAGCCACACATCACGCAGGCCCAATAGCCATAGGGCACAAAGAAATCCGAAAAACATCATCAGCCGCAACACCGAGTAGCGCGCCATGCTCACATCCCCGAGTAAGAGTGCTGGCCGACGAAGAACACGTTGACGACCATGTAGTTGACCAGGATGGCGGCGTAGCCCACCAGCGCCAGGTAGTTTGCCGACCGGGCCGACCACCCCGTTGTCGCCCGGGCATGCAGATAGGCGGCGTAGACGACCCAGATGACGAACGTCCACACCTCCTTGGGATCCCAGTTCCAGTAATGGCCCCAGGCCTGCTCGGCCCAGATGGCGCCCGCGATGAGCGTGAACGTCCAGAGCGGGAACGCCACCGCGTGGATGCCGTATGCCGTCCGGTCCAGTGACCGCGCCGAGGGCAGCGCTGTGTTGACGGTAGTTCTCAACCGAGACATCCCCACAGAGTCTTGCCTGTCCTGGGCCTCAAGCCACGTCTTGACCAGGTGCAGGATCGTCACGCTGAAGGCGATCGTGAACAATGCCACCGAGAACGTGGCCACGCTGACATGGATGACGAGCCAGACGCTCCTGAGCGAGGGCAGCAGCTCGCTGGCATCGGTGTAGAAGACAGTGATCGCCAGACCGAGGGTCAGCAGCACCGGGCCGACGACGAAGAGCCCCAGCCAGCGCAGGTCACGGCGCAGGCTGAATGCGACAAAGACGACGATGACGAACATGCAGCCCACGAGGGCGAACTCGAACATGTTGCCCAGGGGCGGGCGGTGCACGGACAGACCCCGCATGGCCGCAGCCGCGATCAGCAGGAGGCCGCCCAGCCTGGTGAGCATCATGGCGACACCTGCCGCCTTGCGTCTGCGCGGAAGGTCTGGGCCCTCAACCGGTATGCGTGCAGCCGTGCCGCTGACAGAAGGCCCGCCGCCGACCAGCGCCGGCTGCACCTCGATGTCTGGTGCCACCGCCGAGAGCCTGGGTGCGGCCCCTGCGAGGTCCATGGCGAAGGCGACCATGGCGAGGGTGAACACCACCATGGCCGAGTAGACGCCCAGGTTGGCGTACTGCGCGAGGGTCTCGTTCGTCATACCGTGGTGCCTGTCCGTTCTGCCTTGGTGACGGTCCGTCGTGTCTTGGTGCCGGTCCGCTCTGCGATGGTGCCCAGCAGGTTCTCGATGATGGCGCCGAGCCGGGGGTCCTCACCCTTGGCGATGCCACCCATGGAGACAACCGTACGACGCCCCTGAGGTCTGACGCGCACGAAGATCCGGCGACGGCGGATCATCAGCGAGGCGATCAGACCGGCCAGCGCGGCGACCGCTCCGGCGAGCGCCAGGATCTTGCCGGGGTCGTAGCGGATCGACAGCCCCGCCCAGCGCTGGACGGCGTCGAAGGTGATGCTCCCCCTGCCACCGGGCAACGCGATGGTCTGGCCCGGCTTGAGCAGCAGCCGCAGCGGCTCACCCTTGGCGTTCTTGAGCTGGGTCATCTTCTCGGTGCTCAGGGTGTAGACGGACTGCGGTCGACCCTGCGGATACAGCTCGCCCTCATAGACACCCAGAGCCAGGGCTGGGTTCTTCAGGTCAGGGAAGAACGATGACGGCCCAGCGTTCTTGTCCAGGTACTCCGAGGGCAGGAAGAACCCGAAGAACCCCAGCTGTCTCGGGCTGGCTGCCGAGACCTTGACCGCGCCGACCGACCGGTAGTTGGCGTCCTGGGGCAGGAACGGCGTCGCCTCGTGGAGGAGCACCTGACCGGCTGCGTCGCGCACGGTGATCACCGGCGCATAACCGTTGCCCAGCAGGAACACCGACGCCCCGCCAAACACCAAGGGCGAGTTGACCTTCAGGGTCTGCCTGATCTCGGGAGCATCCGGGCTGGCCTGAGTGCGCGTGTATGCCGTGAAGTCGCGTGGGGCACCCCGCTGGGCGCCTCCGGCGTGCTCCTCGAAGGTGACGTCGAGCCTGTCGACGGCAACCGTGAACGGCGAGAGTCCCGCGGTGTCGACCCAGGGGCCGGGGTCGAAGGTGTCATAGCCGGAGATGGTGTTCGAGAAGCTCTTGCCCGTGACCAGGATCCGGTCGCCGCGCCAGCCGAACAGGTGCCCGATGGCCACGGCCACGATGACCACGATCAGCGCTACGTGGAAGACCAGGTTGCCGGTTTCGCGCAGGTAGCCGCTTTCGGCACTGAGTGAGAGCCCGTCGGCCAGGACCCGACGGTGCCTGCGCCGCAAGACATCCCTTGCGACCTGGAGCACGTCCTCGGGCGCTCCGTCGACCTCGATCTGGCCATGTTCAGGGAGTCGCTCGAGCTTGCCCGGCGCACGCGGGGGCTGCTCACGCATCGCCCTCCAGTGGATCTTCGAACGAGGGACGACGCAGCCCACCAGCGAGACGAACAGCAGCAGGTAGATGGCGGCGAACCAGGGCGAGGAGTAGACGTCGAAGAAGCCGAGCCGATCGAGCCACGGACCGGTGCTGCGGTGGCTTGCCAGGTAGTCCGCCACCCGGCCGGCATCGATGTTGCGCTGCGGCCAGATCGAGCCCGGCACCGCTCCAATCGCCAGCAGCAGCAGCAGAAAAAGGGCCGTCCGCATGCTCGTCAGCTGCCGCCAGGCCCAACGACCGGTGCCGACGAACCCAAGCACCGGCTGGTTCACGTCGCTCTCGTCGGGACGCGTGTCCATGCGGCTGCCGGTCATTGCCGGTCCCCCGCCATCACAACACCGTCCGGAACTGCTCGACCAGTCGAGTCTGCATCGAAGCGGTCACGCTCTCCCACAGACCGGTCACGAGCAGCAACCCGACGACCAGCAACATGACCCCGCCCGCGATCTGGATGCCACGGTGATGCTCTCGCAGCCAGCGTGACGCGCGACCGGCTCGCGAGTAGCCGCCGGCAATCAGGACGAAAGGCAGCCCGAGCCCCGCCGAGTATGCCGTGGCGAGCCCAACGCCGCGTGCGACGGCCTGTTCGTCGCCCGACAGGGCCGTCGAGAGGGCCATGATCGCCCCGAACGTCGGCCCTGTGCACGGCGCCCACCCCAGGCCGAAGACCATCCCGAGAACTGGCGCTCCGGCCAACCCCGCAGCAGGCCTCCACCGGGGCGCGAACGCGCGCTGGCTCCCGACGCCGAGGAACAGCAGAGCCATGAGGATCACGAGGACGCCGCCGACCCGCATCAGCATGCTCTGGTGCTCTTTGAGCTGCGCACCGGCCGCGGAGAAGGTCACGGCAACAACGATGAAGACGGCGCTGAAACCCAGGACGAACAGGAGCGCGCCGAGCACCAGGCGCCCTCGGCTGCGTTGCTCAAGGGTGACACCGGACAGGCCGGTGACATAACCGAGAAAGCCAGGCACCAACGGCAGGACACAGGGAGAGGCGAAGGAGACGAAGCCAGCCGCAACGGCCACGAGAATGGCCAACGGCAGTGCCCCGGACGTGATCGTGCCGCCCGCGTCAGCTATCACGCGGTCTCGCCGAGCACGTCCTTGACCAGCCCTGCCAGGGTGGCAACGGTGACCGGCCCCGAGACCCTGGCGGCGATGCGGCCCCGGCGATCCAGCACCAACGTCGTGGGCGTGGTGTTCGCCTTTCCGCGCAACGCCAGCAGCGTGCGTCCGCCGTCGTCCGCGAGCGACGGAAAGGTGACCTTGTTGACGCGCAGGAAGGCCTCGGCCGTCTCGGCGCCGTCGCGGTAGTTGATCCCCATGAACTGCACCGGTTTGCCGGCCGAGGAGATCTGCGACCAAACCTGCTGCAGGTGCGGCATCTCCGCGACGCACGGACCGCACCACGAACCCCAGACGTTCAGGACCAGAACCTTGTCCGCGGCATCCGTGACCTTCCACGGGCTGCCTTGCAGGGTGGTGCCGCTCAAGGTCAGGGGGGCCGAGCGCTGGTCCAGGGCCACGCGCTCGATGGTGCCATCCCCTGAGACGAATCCCTTGCCATCTCCGGACCTGGCCTGCGCCGCGATGGAGTTTGCGTCCGAGCTGCATGCCGAGACACCGGCGGTGAGCGCCACGGCGGCGAGGGCAGCCGTGAGCTTCGGGAGCATCGATCCGGCCAGGCTCATGCGCCAGCCGTTTTGTGTGCTCCCGGCAGCAGGGCCGCGGCCGGCTCGCTGTAGGAGATCGACTCGAGCTCGTCGCCCAGGAAGGTCAAGGAGGTGAGGGAGGCCAGCGAGCACTCCCGCTTGCGAGGGTCGTGCCACAGGTGTCGGCCCTCCAGCTTGGAGCGCACGGTCCACACCGGTAGCTGGTGGGAGACGAGCACAGCCTCATGGCCCCATGCCATCCGGCGTGCATCGGCGATCGCCGCGAGCATGCGCTCGGCGATCTCGTCGTAGGGCTCGCCCCAGGACGGCTTGAACGGGTTGATCAGCTTGGGCCAGTACCTGGGGTACTTCAGCGACCCGTCACCGACCCCGAACGTCTTGCCCTCGAAGTAGTTGTCGGCCTCGATCACCCTGTCGTCCGTGGTGATCGAGAGACCGTGGGAGGAGGCGATCGGGGCCGCCGTCTCCTGGGCCCGGACCAGCGACGAGGCCACGACAGCCGTCACGTCGTGATCGGCCAGATGGGCACCGACCCTCTCTGCCATCTCGCGACCGAGCTCCGAGAGGTGGAAGTCGGGCAACCGGCCGTAGAGCACACCGGTGGGGTTGTGCACCTCCCCGTGTCGCAACAGGTGAACGACGGTCCGGTTGGTGTCCCCGACGGCACTGGTCATGAGGGGACTGTCACAAACGAGTCCGTGACGGCCTGCGCAGCCGCGGGTAGCGCGGCGAGGACCCGGTCGAGCGCAGCGTCGTCGTGCGAGGCGCTGACGAACCACGTCTCGAACACGCTCGGGGGCAGGTGGACGCCCTGGCTCAGCATGGACTGGAAGAACACCGAGAACGCTTGCACCTGTTGAGCTCTTGCCTGGTCGTAGTTGGTCACGGCTCCCTCACGGAAGAAGATGCTGAACATGCTTCCGGCCCATTGAACAACGTGCGGAATGCCTTGGCGAGAGAACTCGGCGGACGTCGCGTCCGCGATCGTCCTGCTGACGACGCCCAGACGGTCGTAGACGGCCGGGGTGCAGCCCTTCAGGGTTGCCAGGCCGGCCGCGCTGGCCACGGGGTTGCCCGACAACGTCCCGGCCTGGTAGACGGGTCCGTCGGGGGCGAGCATGGCCATGATGTCGGCGCGGCCGCCAAAGGCCGCCGTGGGGAAGCCGCCCCCCATGACCTTGCCGAAGGTGAACAGGTCAGGCGCGCCACCGTCATACGGACCCTCAAGTCCATACCAACCAGAGGCGCTGCAACGGAACCCGGTCATGACCTCGTCGGAGATCAGCAGGGCACCGTGCGCACTGGTCACCCGCCGAAGGGCCTCGGTGAAACCAGCCAGCGGTGGAACGATCCCCATGTTGCCGGGGCAGGCCTCGGTGATCAGTGCCGCGATCTGGTCACCATGCTGGGCAAAAGCTGCCTCGAGAGCCTCAACATCGTTGTAGGGCAGCACGATCGTCTCGCCCGCGCTCGACGCCGGGACCCCCGCAGAGTCGGGCAGTGCGAACGTTGCAAGACCGCTGCCGGCCGAGACCAGAAACGCGTCGACGTGCCCGTGGTAGCACCCGGCGAACTTCACCACCTTCGAGCGACCCGTGAAACCTCGGGCGAGGCGTAGGGCGCTCATCGTCGCCTCGGTGCCGCTGTTGACAAGGCGCACCTGCTCGACCGGCTGGATGCGGGCCACGATCTCCTCAGCGAGGGCGACCTCGTTCTCGCTCGGTGTCCCGTAGCTGAAACCCTTCAGCGCCGCAGCCTGAACCGCGGCCAGCACGTCCGCATGCGTATGTCCAAGGATCATCGGACCCCAGGAGCACACCAGGTCGACATACTCTCGGCCGTCGACGTCGGTGAGGTACGGGCCGGTGGCACTGGAGATGAACCTGGGCGTCCCTCCGACGGCCCGAAAGGCCCGCACGGGACTGTTGACCCCGCCCGGGGTGACCGCAGTCGCACGGGTCAGGAGCGCCTGGGAGGCGGGCGCGTCATACGGGTATGGGGTCGTGGGGGCAGTCATGCGAGTCAGTATCTCAGTCGGGCGGCCTGACCCGGCGCTGCCTTAGGCGAGTTCTTCGGCCACCCTGACCTCTTCGCACGCCCCTGTGCCCTCGATGCCCCGGCTCACAGCCGCCATCGAACGGCCCAGGGCGAGGAAGTCCTCGCGCGAGAGGTGGCTCACCAGGTTGTTGCGAACGCTGCCGACGTGGGTCGGCGCCATCCGGGCGATCTCTGCCTGACCGGTCTGCGTCAGCACGAGCTCAACCCCGCGTCGATCCCCGACGCACGCCTCACGACGCACCCATCCGCGCTTCTCCAGGCGGCCGGCCGTGTGCGTCAGCCGGGAGCGGGACTGCACGACGGCCTCGGCGATCTCGGACATCCGCAGGCGCAGGCCCGGCGCTTCGGAGAGCACCGAGATGATCTCGTACTCGGACAGCTGGAGCCCGTGGACCTGGAGGTCATGGTCCAGGACGGCTTCCAGCATCCGGCTGGCCCGGAGGTACTGGCGCCAGGCGTACTGCTCGTCGCTGTCCAGCCACTGGATCTGCCGCGTGTCCGTGCTCATGGAATGAATCGTACTCCTCTTTAGTTGAAAGATAAACTTAATCCTGCTAGCGTCATCGGCAGAACGAACTACCACAAATCGTGATGAACCAACCACAACCAAGGAGTACACACATGAACACCCTCTCAGACCTCAATCCTGGCACCTGGAACGTCGATGCTTCCCACAGTGAGGTTGGCTTCACCGCTCGCCACCTGATGGTGAGCAAGGTCCGCGGCCAGTTCAAGGACTTTGCCGCCGTCGTCAACGTCGCCCAGCCCTTCGAGGACTCAACCGTCGAGGCCACCGTCCAGCTGGCCTCGATCGACACCAACAGCGCGGACCGCGATACCCACGTCAAGTCCCCCGACTTCTTCGACGTCGAGAAGAACCCGGCCATGACCTTCAAGTCCACCAAGGTCACCAACACCTCCCTCGAGGGTGACCTCACCATCAAGGGCATCACCAAGCCGGTCACCTTCGACCTGGAGTTCGGTGGCATCAGCGCGGACCCGTGGGGCGGCACGCGCGCCGGGTTCGAGGCCACGACCGAGATCAACCGCAAGGACTTCGACCTCACCTGGAACGTCGCGATCGAGGGCGGCGGCGTTCTCGTCGGCGAGAAGGTCAAGATCGCGCTGGACGTCGAGCTCGTCCAGGCCTGAGCACTCCGCAGGCAGCAGCAGGGGATCGGCCCGGTACCGCGAGGTACCGGGCCGATCCCGTGCTCAGTTCGGCGGGGTTCAGCGCAGGAGGCGGGCGGCCTCGAGCGCATAGTAGGTCAGGATGATCTGAGCGCCGGCCCGTTTGATCGAGGTCAACGTCTCCATCATCACCCGCTCGCGGTCGATCCAACCGTGGGCTGCCGCAGCCTCGATCTGGGCGTACTCCCCCGACACCTGGTAGGCGGCGACCGGCACCGTCGACATGTGCGCCACCTCGGAGAGGATGTCGAGGTAGGGCAACGCCGGCTTGACCATGACGATATCCGCACCTTCGGCGAGGTCGAGGTCGACCTCGCGCAGGGACTCGGTCGCGTTGGCCGGATCCTGCTGATACGTCGCCCGGTTCCCCCGGAGGGTGGACCCCACGGCTTCGCGGAACGGCCCGTAGAACCCTGAGGCGTACTTGGCGGCGTAGGCAAGGATGATGGTGTCGGTGAGGCCGGCCTCGTCCAGAGCAGCTCGAACGTGCCCGACCTGGCCGTCCATCATTCCGCTCAGGCCCAGGACGTGCGCGCCGGCGCGGGCCTGCGCGAGGCCCATGGCGGCATACCGCTCGAGCGTGGCGTCGTTGTCGACGCGCCCCTCGGCGTCAAGGACCCCACAGTGACCATGATCGGTGAACTCGTCCAGGCAGAGGTCGGACATGATCACGAGGTCATCGCCAACCGCGTCCTGCAACCGGCCCAGCGCCACGTTGAGGATGCCCTGGGGGTCATCGGCTCCGGAGCCCGTGGCGTCCCGCGTGGTCGGCACGCCGAAGACCATGATGCCGCCCAGACCGGCCGCAACAGCCTCGTGCGCCACCGCGACCAGAGAGTCAAGGCTGTGCTGAACGACGCCCGGCATCGACATGATGGGCTGGGCCTGGGTAGCGCCCTCACGGACGAACACCGGCAGCACGAGCTCGGCTGGGTGAAGCCGCGTCTGGGCAACCAGAGCCCGCACGGCCGGGGTCTGACGAAGACGACGCGGCCGCTCTGAGGGGAACGCCACTACTTGGCCTTCCGTCGGGCCGAAGCCTTGCGCGCGCTCGGGCGCACGACGCTCTCGCCCGCCTCGCCAGCGGCTGCCGCCAGCCCGACGCCGTACTCAGCCAGGGCATCGACCAGCGCGGATGCGGATGCTTCGGCTGAGAGGACATCAACCCGAAGGCCGTGCTCCTCCGCGGTCTTGGCCGTGGCCGGGCCGATGCAGGCAACGACGGTCGAGGGGTGCGGCTTGCCCGCGATGCCGACCAGGTTGCGGACCGTGGACGACGAGGTGAAGACGACCGCGTCGTACTTGCCCGTCTTTATCGCCTCACGAACCGAAGCCGCCGGCGGTGCTGCGCGAACCGTGCGGTATGCCGTGACGTCGTCAACCTCCCAGCCCATCTCCTGCAGGCCCGCGACCAGGGTCTCGGTGGCGATGTCGGCCCGCGGGAGGAACACGCGGTTGATGGGGTCCAGGAGGGCGTCGAACGGCGGCCACCCCTCGAGCAGGCCGCTTGCCGACTGCTCACCGGTGGGGACGAGATCGGGCTCCAGGCCCCACTCACGCAGGGCGCCGGCGGTCGCGCCACCCACGGCGGCGATCCGCAGTCCGGCGAACGCGCGGGCGTCGAGGCCGAACTCCTCGAACTTCTCGCGAACGGCCCGCACGGCGTTGACTGAGGTGAACCCGATCCACTCGTAGCGTCCGGTGACCAGACCCTTGATCGCGCGTTCCATCTGCTGCGGGGTACGCGGCGGCTCGACACTGATCGTGGGAACGACGTCGCTGGTCGCGCCGTAGGAAGCAAGGCGCGCAGTCATCGAACCGGCCTGGTCCCGGGTGCGCGGAACGAGAACGTTCCAGCCGAACAGCGGCTTGGTCTCGAACCAGGAGAGCTGCTCGCGCAGCCCGACCGTCGAGCCGACCACGGCCAACGAGGGGAACTCGACCTGGGCCGAGGTCATCAGGGCAACCACCTGGCCGAGTGTGGTCGTATGGGTGCGCTGGGTGATCGTCGTGCCGCGCTCGGTCAGCGCTACAGGGGTGTCCTGGTCACGTCCCGCCGCCAGCAGATCTGCGAGCGCCTTGCTGAGCGTCTCGGGTGTGCCGAGCACCACCACGGTGACGTTGTCAGCTGTCGACCGGGTCCAGTCGATCTTGGGGGTACCACCACTGATGACGTGAAGCGACGGTGAGGCCGCGGACGTCAGCGGCACACCGGCGTACGAGGGCACGGCACTGACGGCGCTCACGCCGGGCACGATCTCGAAGCTGATCCCCGCCTTTCGGCAGGCAAGCGCTTCCTCGGACAGACCGTTGAACATGGCCGGGTCACCGTCCATGAGCCGGACGACAAGCCCGTTGCCATTGAGGGCACCGGCCGCCTTGGCGGCCCTGACGAGCAGCTTCGCGCGTGATGCGTGCGTCAGCGGCTGACCGTGCTCGCCGTGCCCGGCATCGATGATCTCGACGCCGGGGCGGGCATGACGGGCCACGAAGTCCTCACGACTGACCTGGTCGATGACGACCACGTCGGCTTCGGCGAGGTACTCGGCGGCGCGCAGGGTCAACAGACCAGGGTCGCCGGGACCGGCGCCAACGAAGGCGACGCGACCCGGGTGACGGGCAACCTTCCCGGACGGCGACCGGGTTGACTGGGAGTTGATGGTTGAGGGCGTGGGACTCACAAGGCACGCTCCGTAGCGGTTCGGTCTGGACGGGAGGCATCAGGCTGGAAGTGCTCGGCGGCGGGCGAACCCTGGGGTCCGCGCGCCTCCGGTTGGTCGTTGGACGGGTCACCGCCCGAAGGCGCCCCTGCTCGGAGTCCGGGGATCTTGTCGGCGCCTTCCTCGAGCAGGACTGCGGCCAGATCACGGCCAAGGCGCTCGGGCTCGTCAAGCGGCCCGACGGAGGAACGGCGCAGGTCGATCATGGCGTCCTCGGTGCCGGCGAAAGCGCGCAGGAAGATCTCTGCGCCGTGTTCGCCATGCACCACCTCGGCCAGCGCGCCGACCGGCGCGGTGCAACCGGCTTCGAGAGCCGCGAGAAGTGCCCGCTCGGCGCTCACGGCGGCGCGGGTGTCCGGGTCGTCCAGCGCTGCCAGGGCCTCAATCACGTCGGGGCGATCCTCGCGGCACTCGACGGCGAGGGCGCCCTGCCCGGGCGCCGGCAGCATCTGCTGAGGGTCCAGTGACTCGGTGACCTCGTCGAGCCGCCCGAGGCGGGCAAGACCGGCACGGGCCAGCAAGACAGCATCGCAAGAACCGTTGTGCACCAACGAGATCCGCGTATCGACGTTGCCACGAATGTCCATGACCCGCAGGCCCAGCCCGAGCGCCGCCAGCTGGGCGACACGTCGCGGGGAGCCCGTGCCGACCAACGATCCGGTGGGGAGCTCACCAAGGGTGAGACCGTCGCGAGCCACCAGGGCGTCGCGGGCATCTTCGCGAACCGGGATCGCGGCGATGCGCAGACCCGGCTCAGGTGCCACCGGCAGGTCCTTGAGCGAGTGGACGGCCACGTCGATCTCGCCGGTGAGCAGGGCCTTGCGGATCGCGGTGACGAAGACTCCGGTCCCGCCGATGCTGGACAGCGAGGCTGTGGACGTGTCGCCGAAGGTCGTGATCTCGACGAGGTCAACCGCGTGTCCCAGCTCGCGAAGACGTTCGGCCACCCACCCCGACTGGGTCGTGGCCAGCGTGCTGCGTCGGGTGCCAAGTCGAATGCTGATGGCGTTCACGCCGGGTCTCCAGTGTCAGGAGGGATCGACACGGCGGAGACGTCGTGCGGGTCGAGGTCGAAGAGCTCGCGCAGGGCGAGAGCGTAGTCGCCGCCCTGCCCGTCACCTGCCAGCTCCTTGACTCGGACGGTGGGGGTGTGGAGCAGCTTCTCGACGACCCGGTGCAGCGTGAGCTGGATCTCGGCCCGGGCGTTCCTCGAGAGGCTGTCGGGCAGACGCTGCTCAAGGCGGCTCAGCTCAGCGGCCACCACATCGGCTGCCCGATGCCGCAGCGCGGTCACCGTTGGGGCAACCTCTTGCGCACGGCAGTGTGTCAGATACCCCGCGACCTCCTCGGCCACGAGATCGTGAACGGCCTTGACGTCCGGCGAGAACCGGTCGTCGGAGGCCAGGTTCTCGCCGATCTCCGCAAGGCCGACAACGCGGACGCCCGAGATGTCGGCGACGTCGGGGGCCACATCGCGCGGCAACGCCAGATCGATGAAGACCTGGGACCCACGTGGGCGCGAGGCGGGAGCAGCCGCAACCAGGTCAGCCGTGATCACATGCCCGACAGCGCCGGTGCAGGAGATGATGAGGTCGGCCCGGCCCAGCGCAACCTCAAGATCGGTCAAGGGCAGAGCCCGACCACCGGTTGCGGCGGCAAGATGCTCGGCCTTGGCAAGCGTGCGGTTGATGATGACCAGGTCGGCCGAGCCCAGCCTCGAGATCGTTGTTGCAGCGAGGCTGCTCATCGACCCAGCGCCCACCACGAGGACCCGACTGTCAGCCAGGGACCCTCCAACCTCGGCTGCAAGCCTCAGGCCCACCTCGACCATGGACGCGCCGACGCTGTCGATACCAGTCTCGGAGTGCGCTCGCTTGCCGACCCGCAGCGCCTGCTGGAAGAGGGTGTTGAGGGTGGCGCCTGCATGACCGTGTTTCTGAGCCAGTCGAAGAGCCCCCCGCAGCTGTCCCAGAACCTGACCTTCGCCGACGGCCATCGAGTCCAGCCCGCTGGCGACCGAGAACACATGTGAGATCGCCCGGTCCTCGTAATGCACATAAAGATGCTCGCGCAGTACGTCCAGCGGGACACCTGAGGCAGCAGAGAGCGCCTCACCGATCTCTGTCACCGCTCCGTGGAAGGTTGTGGCCACGGCGTAGATCTCGACGCGGTTGCAGGTGGCAAGCACCACGACCTCGTCGACGTTCTCACCAGCGGCCACTACGGTGGCCAGGGCCGCGATGCCGAACGGGCCCAGGGTCACTGCTTCCAGCATCGCGATCGGTGCAGACCGGTGCGAAAGACCCAGCACGACGACGCTCACGGAGCCACCTCCGCCAGAGGGGCGCTCTCTCGAGCAGCCAGTGCCTTGCGCCGTTCATGGAAGGCCAGGATCTGCAGCTCCGTCGCCAGATCGACCTTGCGCACGGCGACACCCTCCGGCACGGAGAGCACACACGGCGCAAAGTTCAGAACCGACCGCACGCCGACGGCAACCAGCCGGTCGCACACCGGCTGGGCCGAGGAAGCAGGCGTCGCTATGACGCCGATGGCCACGGCGCTCCGGGTGACGATCTGCTCGAGGTCATCGACGGAACCGACGATCATCCCGGCAATCTCCTGACCGACGACCTCACGGTCGCGATCCATCAGTGCGACAACCCGAAAACCTCGGGTGGCAAAGCCCGAGTAGGCGGCGAGCGCCTGACCCAGGTTGCCCAGTCCCACGATCGCCACCGGTCGGTCCTGGGTGACGCCGAGCTCACGGGAGATCTCGTGGGCCAGCATCTCGACCTCGTAGCCGACCCCGCGTACGCCGTACGAGCCCAGATGGCTGAGGTCCTTGCGCAGCTTGGCCGACTGGACCCCCGCCACGCCTGCCAGCTCTTCGGAGGAGACGGAGGAGATACCGCGCTCGGCGAGGTCGGTCAGGGCTCGCAGGTACTCCGGCAGCCGGGCAACCGTAGCGTCGGGTATCTCGCGACGAGCTGCGGAATCGGCGGTCAAGAATGCACCGGCTTCTCTCGGATGTGAGCCCCTCCCATAGCACGGAGGAGCTGGAGCGCGTGGGTCACCCCCAACAGTAGGTCTTTGTGAACGCGGGCACAAAGTCGCGGAACAGGCCGTCCCCGTGATACACGGGCCACGTCACCCCCGCTCAGCCCGTGGTCGACTGCTCGCCCGGACCGTCACTCACCCCGCCACTTCCGAGCGCCGCCCGCAGGCGATCCTCGTCCACACCCCAGTAGTCGTGCATCTCACCGTCCACCAATGTCACCGGCACCTGCTCCTCATACGCGTCACTCAGCGCGGGCTCATCGAGCAGCGAGCGTTCCACCCATTGGACGCGCAGGTCACGCGCAACCCGTTCGATCACGTCTCGCGCTTCGTCGCACAGATGACACCCAGGTCTGGAGATCAGCGTGATCCTCGGGGAGACGCCACCGGTGGTCACAAGAAGACGGATCTGCGCTGCATGAGGAGTGCGTACAACGTCTGCTGGATCGTCTCCCGGACCTGGTCGGTGAGGTCGAAGACAACCATGGGGTCCTCGGCCGACTGGGGCCCCAGCGCGGCAGTGTCCACGGGCGCGCCGAACTCGATGATCCACTTGCTGGGCAACGGAATCAGCCCAAGCACGCCAAGAAGGGGGAAGGTCGGCGTGATGGGGACATATGGCGCTCCGAAGAGGCGGGCCACGGTCTTGAGGTTACCGAGCATCGGATAGATCTCTTCGGCCCCGACGATGGAGCACGGCACGATCGGGACGCCGGTGCGAAGGGCCGCCGCCACGAAGCCACCCCGACCGAACCTCTGAAGCTTGTAACGCTCGCTGAACGGCTTGCCGATGCCCTTGAAGCCCTCGGGCCACACCCCTGCCAGCTCCCCGGCGGCCAGCAGGCGTTCCGCGTCCGGGTTGGCCGCCAGGGTGGAGCCACTCTTTCGTGCGGTCTTGCCGACGATCGGCGTCTGGAAGACCAGATCGGCAGCGAGCATACGCAGGTGACGATGTGCCGGGTGCTCGTCATGAACGGCAACCTGGGCCATCAGGGCGTCCAGGGCGACCGCGCCCGAATGGTTGGACACGATCAGGGCGCCCCCCTGGCTGGGGATGTTCTCGACGCCGCGGACCTCGACCCGGAACCACGACTTGTACAGCGGGCGCAGCAGCGGCAGGTAGATGTGCTCGGTGAAGTCCTCGTCGAAACCAAACTCGTCCACGGTGTAGTCCCCGGTGAGTCGGCGACGAACGAAGGCCAGGACGTCGGCGACCTGACGTTCGATGTCATCGCCGAAGACGCCGGAGGCCTCGGCCGCCCCTCGCAGGACTGCGATGGCGATCGTGACGAGATCCTCCACCCCCGAGCCCGCCGGAGCAGGGACGCCCTGGGAGCCGCTCAAGGGGATCGGCGGTGGCGCCGAAGGTGCGTGGCCGACCTTGTCGGAGGCGGAGCGAGCCGACGCCGTGAAAGTGGACCTCGCTGGACGCCTGGACTGCCTCTCCGGCCGGATATCGGAGGCCCTCGCCACCTTGGCCGTCGGAACCCGCCGCGAGGTCGGGGCCGGGCGCGGGCGGTGCGCGCGGATCGCACCATCGCCGTTGACCGAGCGCAGAGAGGGGATGGGCGTGATGTCGTCGGAAGCATCGCTGAGCAAGGGCGTCCGGGACCGCTTGGCCCGCTCACCGGAAGCCCGGTCTGCCCCGGCAGCCAACATGCCCGCGCCGGGGCGACGACCGGCGCCGTTCGTGGCGCCCGGCCCACCCTGGGATGGGACCTCCTTGGGATCGGCCATCAGCTGTTCCTTCCTGAAGCCAGCACGTGGGAGAGGATGCCGGCCGCCGAGCCCGCCAGCCCGTTGACGGCCGCGCCGATCGCGGCGCTGCCCGGCAGACCTGAGCCCAGATGGGAGGCGAAGTCCTCGAAAGCCGAGCGGGTCGTGAACTCCGGCTCGAGCCGGAGCACGTCACGCATCTTGGTGGTGTCTATGCCTCGGCCCCATGCCAGGTACTTCATCTGGTCCTGTGAGAAGTCTGCCAGTCCGGCGCTCCTGACGAACCGGCCCAGAAGTCCGCCGGCGGACAACGGCACCGGGACAGAAGGCCGGCCGGACAGGCGAGCAGCCTGGGCCACCGTGATGACGCCGTCGCCGGCCACGTTGACGATTCCGGCCGGGGCACCCAAGGTGGCAAGCAGGAGCGCCTGGAGGGCGTCGTCCTCGTGGACCAGCTGGAGCCTGGCGTCAAAACCGAGCGGGGTCGGGATCACGGGCAGGCTGAAGTAGTCCGTCAGGCTGGTTCTCATGCCGGGGCCGACGATGTTGGCCAGGCGCAGCATCGAGATCTCGACGTCCGGGCGGCGACGCGCGAAGCCACGGACGTAGCCCTCGACCTCAATTGAGTCCTTGCCGAAACCCGCCCGTGGCGTGGACTTCGGCCCCATATCCTCCGTGAACATCGCCGGGTCCCGCGCTGAGGAGCCGTAGACGGCAGCTGAGGACTTCACCACGAGGCGTCGGATGCTGGGGGACTTCTGACATGCCGCCAGGAGCTGCATCGTGCCGATGACGTTGATCTCCTTCTGGGAGACCCGCCCGCCGGCCGACAAAGGAGTGGCGATGACGTTCATGTGGACGACGGTGTCGACCCCGGCCTGGGTGATGATCTTGGCGATCATCGGGTTTCGGATGTCGGCACGCAGGAACTCGGCGCTGCCGATGTCCAGAGGTGGCGGGATGACATCGACGCCGATAACCCGCTTGATGCCGGGCTGAGCGGTGAGCAGGCGGGCGAAGCGTCCGCCGAGATAGCGGGAGACCCCCGTGACCAGAACCACCTCAGCCATGAGCCCCCTTCCTCCGCAACCGGTATCACGCCGCACGGGCGCTCTTGGCACGATCCTAGCGAGAGCATCAAGAAGGCCCGTCACCGATGCGACGGGCCCGCATGAAGGCTTGGGCTACTTCTTATTGCGACGCTGGTGGCGCGTCTTGCGAAGCAGCTTGCGGTGCTTCTTCTTCGCCATGCGCTTCCGGCGCTTCTTGATGACTGAGCCCATGAGTTTCCTTGCCTTGAAGCCTGAATAGGTGGGTGGGTGCTGCCTTGTTGCCAGGTACCGTGCCGACGCGCGTTGTCACCGGCATGAACTCCGCACCACGCCGAACCTTCCGCGACAGCGTACCGCCACCTCTTGTCCCTGCCCAAACCCCTGCACAAACCCCTGCCCGGGCGACCCGGACCGCAGTCGAAGAAACACGAAGGCGGGACGCTGACTGCGGCCCGCCGTCGTCTTCGATCCCTGACGCCTGCTCAGGCGGTGTCGATGAAAGCGGTCCGGAGGTAGTCGTGAACCGCGCTCTCCGGGACACGAAAGGAACGACCGACCCGAACGGCAGGGAGCTCGCCACTGTGCACCAGGCGATAGACCGTCATCTTCGACACGCGCATGAGCGAGGCAACCTCGGCGACGGTGACGAACCGTACCTCCGACAGCTGGCGATCCATGGCCATCGTGCACCTCGTTCTCTGCACGCAACGCAGTGCCGGTTGCCTCCGACAGACCTCCACGTACCGTGCAAGAGTAACGATAGGGGCAGAAGTGACTCGTGGGGGAGCGATTGTTCGCAAGATCTCGAAATTGTCCAGCCGACACGCCGAAGACCTGAGCCAAAATGGAAGAGGGCCTGCGCCTCAGTCGAACCAGACGCCGAGGCCGTGACTGGGGAAGACAGCCTCACGGGTGGCCATCACCGCACGGTCCACCGCGTCCTCGGGGTCATAACCGACCTCCCAGGAACGCCACCACACCCGACCACCCTCTGCCGCACCATCGCCCATATGGGTCGGTCCCGGACGCCCGCAAGACTCCTGGACGTGGTCCCGCCATTCCTGCGGCACCTCGGCATCCAGCCGGATCGGGCGGTGCGCGGCAATCGCGGTCAGGTGCGTCCAGGCCAGGGGCACCACGTCGACGGTCTCGTAGCCGCCACCTCCGAGAGCGACCCATTTGCCGTCGCAGACCTCATGTGCCAGGTCGTGGATGGACTCGTATGACGTGCGCTGGGCATCCACGGACAGCGCCAGGTGGGCCAGGGGGTCCTGCATGTGCGAGTCGCACCCGTGCTGGCTCACCAGGATCTCGGGCCTGAACGAGCGCAGCAACGCAGGCACCACCGAGTGGAACGCCCGCAACCAGGCAGCGTCACCGGTACCGGGTGGCAGCGCCACATTGACGGCGCTTCCCGGCGCACCGGGTCCGCCCGTGTCAGTGGGGAAACCCGTGCCGGGGAACAACACCCGACCGGTCTCGTGCACCGAGATGGTGAGCACCCGCGGGTCGTCCCAGAAGATGCGTTCCACGCCGTCGCCGTGGTGGACATCCACGTCGACATAGGCCACGCGGCTTGCGCCGTTGTCCAGCAGCCACTGGATCGCCACCGCACAGTCGTTGTAGATGCAGAATCCCGATGCCCGGTCCGGCATGGCATGGTGCAGCCCACCGCAGAAGTTGACGCCGTGCTCGGTCTCCCCGCGCCAGACGGCACGGGCCATGTCCAGGGAACCGGCCGCAATACGGGCGCTGATCTCGTGCATCCCGACGAACGCCGGGTCGTCCTCGGTGCCCAGGCCCCGGGACTGGTCTGCGTCCTTGGGCTGGAGCGAGGCGCGATGGACCGCCGCGACGTAGTCGGCGTCGTGGACGCTGAGCAGGACGTCATCGTGGGGCACGGCGGGGTTGACGACCTCGACTTCGGCATCGTCGAACAGACCGAAGGCGGAGCACAGCCGGGCGGTGAGATCCAGTCGCACCGGATTCATGGGGTGCTCCGACCCGAAGTCGTAACCCGTGAAACTCTGGTCCCAAACAACGCGCGCCTGTGTTGGCATGATGGCACGCTACCTGCAGGGCGCCTTTGCGGACGACCCGGCGACGCAAGCAACCCCCAGGGAGGACCCGTGGCCAAGAACCGCTTGTACGAAGATGACGTCCTGGTCATCGGGCTCGGTCGATTCGGCGCTGAGGCCGCACTCGAGCTGCGCAGGCTGGGTCACAAGGTCGTGGCAATCGAGAAGGACCCGCTCCTCGCCGAGCGCTTCTCGAGCCAGCTGGACCGGGTCATCCTTGGCGACTCCTGCGAGCCGCAGGTCATCGAGGCGTGCCGCGCGAGCACCTTCAAGCTCGCGGTGATCGGCATCGACTCGTCGATCGAGGCGTCGGTGCTGACCGCCGGCAACCTCATCGACGCCGGGATCTCGTCAATCTGGGCCAAGGCCCTCAGCATCGAGCACGCCCGGATCCTCGAGCGGATCGGGGTACATCACATCGTCCGGCCCGAGTCCGACGCCGGCAGGCGGGTGGCACACCTGCTCAACGGCAAGCTGGAGGACTACATCGCCTTCGACGACGGCTTCGCCATCGTCAAGATGCCTCCCCCTCGCGAGACGATCGGGTTCACGTTGGCGCAAAGCCAGATTCGCACCAAGTACGGCGTGACCGTGGTCGGCCTGAAGGCTCCCGGTGAGGACTTCACCCATGCCGTTCCCGATACCAAGGTGACGGCCCAGCACACCCTCATCGTGAGCGGCCCGAGCGATCTCATCGAGCTGTTGGTCAGCCGCCCGTGACGCGAGCACCAGCGTCAACGCACGCGTGTGCTGGGCACCGACCCCGGGTCCACACCCAGAGGGAGGACCATCGCCATCTCCTCCGCCCCGTCCTCCTCGCCGGCCACCCTCATCGGTCGGCGGTCGGCTCCGGGGCGAAACCCGAAGCTGCTGGCGAAGGCCACTGCCCGACCGTTGTCCGTGCCGACCCAGTAGGACAGATGACTGAGTCCATCCCGCAGCGCCTGGTCAGCGCCCGCCTCGACAAGCCTCCAGGCCACACCCGTACCCCGCGCCTCTGGTTCGACCCACAAGCCGAACAGCTCGGCGGTGCCGGGGTCGGGCTCCTCCGTATGCCCGAGGCTCACCACGCCCAGGGCTCGCCCGTCACGCTCGGCGACCAGACGACGTGACCGACTGAGGCGTTCGCGCCACCTCTGTTCGTCGAGGGCCTCCTCCTGCGCCCGGGTTGCCACGAAGGCTCCGGGTGCCTCACGGAGCGCCGCCAACCGGATGTCGCGGTACACCTGCCAGTCCTCTTCGCCAAGGACACGCACGTTGATCTCGCTCATGGCAACACCATCGCATCCCACACCATCGCGCGAAAAGGCGATGGCGACGCGGAGGACGCAGACGATGCGGCGCACCAGACGTGCATCCGAGGGAGGCTGGTCAGGAGCCGTCACCGAGCATGAGCTCCATCTCCACCTCGACGACGCTGTCGTCAAGCGGGAAGGGCACGATGTGACCTGTCGGGACGAAGCCTGCCCGTTCGTAGAGACGGCCGGCCTGGTCGTTGCCGGCCACGACGTGAAGAATGACGCGGCGCTTTCCCGCGGCCCGGGCCTGGTCGATCACGGCGTCGACCAGTGCTCGCCCGATGCCTGCCCCACGAAACCCAGGATCCACCCACATGCCGTAGAGAACGCAGTCGCCGGGGTCGGTCATGCCGAACTCGGAGTACATCACCGACCCGGCCGCAGATGTGCCCACCCACGCGAGGATGACGGCGTTGTCCGTCAGCCGCTGCCTCCACAGCTGCTCGTCAAAGCTGGCCGCCTCGGCATGGGTGCTGCCGAAGACCGAGGGCGACTCCTGCAACATGGCCAGCCGGATCGTGCGGTACACCATCCAGTCGTCGGCCACCAGCCGGCTTGTGGAAACGATCCGGGACTCAGCCATTGCCGGAGGCCAGCTGCTTCGAGCGCTCGGCTGCCGCCTCCATGGCCGTGACGAATGCTGCCCGCACCTTGTGGTCGTCGAGCTGACGAAGCGCAGCCATCGTCGTACCGCCCGGGCTGGAGACCTGCTCACGCAGCACAGTGGGGTGCTGACCCGTCTCCTTGAGCATGGTCGCCGCACCGTAGAGCGTCTGGACCACGAGCTCGGTGGATGTCGCACGAGGTAGGCCAAGCAGGACGCCCGCCTCGATCATGGCCTCGACGACATAGAAGATGTATGCCGGTCCGCTGCCACTGATCGCGGTAACGGCGTCCTGGTGCTTCTCGGGGATTCGCAGGACCTTGCCACAGGATTGCAGGAGCTCCTCCGCTTCAACCAGATGCACCTCGTCGCAATGCTGCCCAGGGCTGATGGCGGCCATGCCCTCGTCCACGAGCGCCGGAGTGTTCGGCATGACCCGGACGACCGCAGTACCCGCTGGCAGACGCTCCTCGAGGAACGCGGTGGTGATTCCGGCGGCCAGGCTGACCACAAGGGCGCCATGACGGACATGAGCGCGGATCTCGGCCAGCAGGCCGTCCATGTCCTGAGGCTTGACAACCAGGACCGCGGTGTCGGCCACCAGCGCCGCATCGACATTGGTCATGCGGCGGACCCCGGACGCGCTGGCCAGCCCCTCGGTGCGTTGGATGTCGCGGCCGGTGATGACCAGGTCAGCGACGTCGCGCCCCGAACGGATCAGGCCTGAGAGCAGCGTCGAACCCATGACGCCGGCGCCGAAGATTGCGACGGTCTTTGAGCCCTCGCGGGTCAGCTCCCCCATGACTTGCCGCCTCAGCCCTTGGTCGCGAGTGAACGCAGGAAGAAGATCGTGTTGGCCGGGCGCTCTGCCATCCGGCGGATGAGGTAGCCGTACCACTCCTGGCCGTAGGGGACGTAGACGCGCATCCGGTCCCCGCGGTCGGCGATCCGCTTCTGCTCTTCGGGACGGATGCCGTAGAGCATCTGGTACTCGAAGGTGTCTGCAGCCCGATCCTCCTTATGGGCAAGGGCGCCCGCGATCTCGACGAGGCGCGGGTCATGGCTGGCGATCATCGGGTAGCCCTGCCCGGCCATCAGAACCTTGAGGCAGCGGACGTAAGCCCTGGCGACCTCGGTCTTGCCCTGGAAGGCCACCGACTCGGGCTCGTCGTAGGCACCCTTGCACAGCCGGACCCGGCTGCCCTCGTGGGCGAGGTCGCGACAGTCGGCCTCGGTGCGATGCAGATAGGCCTGCAGCACCGCACCCGCTGTCGGGAAGTCCTTGCGCAGCTCGCTCAGGGCCTCGAGGGTGGCATCAACGGTGGTGTGGTCCTCCATGTCCAGGGTGACCGTGGTGCCTGCGTTGGATGCAGCCTGGCAGATCTCGCGCGCGTGCTCGACCGCGATCTTGGCGCCGTCGCCGGGCAGCGCCTGCCCCAGGGCGCTCAGCTTGAGGCTGACCTCGGCCTTGCCGTCCTGTGTCAGGCCCGCCTCGCCCAGAGCCAAGAGCAGGGACAGGTAGGCGTCGCGGGTGTTCTGGGCCTGCGGCAGGTCGTGGGTGTCCTCGCCGAGGTGGTCGATCGTGCATCGGCGACCAGTGACGTCGAGGGCACGTGCCGCGTTCACGGCGTCAACGGTCGAGTCCCCCGCCACGAACCGCCGCACGACGTCCCTGCTCATCGGAGCCCGCTCGACCAGTTCACGCACCCGCCCGCTCTTGGACATCTGCAACAGCCCCTGGCGCAGCACACCGCTTGCATTCAACACGATTCCTCCGTTTGCCGTCCTCTGCGAGTCGCCACAAGGCTATTCCTCGACGCCCTTCGACCCGACGGCGCTTCCGCTCTCGGGGCACCGACCTCAGGGGGTGCGTCGTCGGAGCGTGAGCGAGCCGAGCGCGATGGCGGCCACCGCGAAGGCCGCCACGATCGCCACGTCGCGACCCACGTCGCCCGCTGCATCGACCTGTGACGTGAGCGTCCGCATGGCGTCGACGGCATACGACAGCGGGAGAACGTCCGACACCAGCTCGAGTGCACGGGGCAGACCGTTGCGCGGGACCAGGAGCCCGCACAGCAGGAACTGCGGCAGGACGAAGGCCGGCATGAACTGGACGGCCTGGAACTCCGTGCGCGCAAAAGCGCTGACGAACAAGCCGGTCGCTGTTCCGAGAACGGCGTCGACCACAGCCACGACGACGAGCAGCCCACGCGGGCCGGCGACGTCGAGGCCGCACACCCAGATCGCGAATCCCGTTGCGACCAGCGCCTGGACCACCGCGAGCGATCCGAACGCGAGTGCATATCCCGCGAGGAAGTCACCCTTGCCGAGCGGCGTCGACAGTAGCCGCTCGAGCGTTCCGGAGGACCTCTCGCGAAGGGTCGCCACGCTCGTGATCAGGAACATGACGACGAACGGGAAGACACCCAGCAAGGGAGCGCCGATCTTGTCAAACACCTGAGTGCCGTTGAAGATCCACGCCAGCAAGCCGATCAGCACGCACGGCACGGCGATCATCAGGGCAAGCGTGCGATGGTCGGCGCGGACCTGGAGCAAGACCCGCCGCGCAGTCGCGAACGTCAGCCGGGGGTTCATGCCGCGCCTTCCGTCTCGATCAGGGCGAAGAATGCCTGTTCTGCATCCGGAGCCCCGGTGCGTGCGAGGAGCCCGTCGGGGGAGTCGTCTGCGAGCAGGCGGCCCTCTCTGAGCAACAGGAGTCGGTCGCACCGGGTGGCCTCATCCATGACGTGGCTCGAGACGAGCAGTGTGGTGCCCTCGTCGGCAAGGCGACGGAACAACGCCCAGAGGTCGCGGCGCAGCACCGGGTCGAGCCCAACAGTTGGCTCGTCAAGGATCAACAGCTCAGGGGACCCGACCAGTGCCGCCCCGAGCGACACCCTCGAGCGCTGACCGCCGGAGAGCTGGCCCACCCGCGAGTCGATGTCAGCAGTGAGGTCGACTGTCTCGATGATGCGCTCAACGTCAGCGTGCGGGGCACCGGCGAGCGCGGCGAAGTAGGTGAGGTTCGCGCGGACCGTGAGGTCGGCATACACGCTCGCCTCCTGGGTGACGTACCCCACGCGTGAGCGGAGCCCCGGCGAACCAGCAGGCTCCCCCAGAACCGTGACCGTGCCGCCCGCGATGACCTGAACGCCCACGATCGAGCGGAGCAGAGTGGTCTTGCCCCCGCCGTTGGGTCCGAGCAGGCCGACGACCTGCCCGCGAGGCACGGTCAGCGAGATGCCGGGGAGCACCTCGCGGGACCCCCGGATGACATGCAGGTCGTCCACGACGACGGCCGGGGACTGCTCATTCATCATGTGGTGAAATTTACCGTACTGCCGGCTCGACGACAAGGTCCCGACCCGTGTCCGGTCTGGTGTCGATGGCCACATGGAGCAGATGCGTCATAGATGGAGCATCACCTTTCGTGCGCCATCAATGACTCTCGTGCGCTATGTCACCAAGATAGGGGTCGGCGAGGTACGCCTGCAAGGTTGGGGCCACGAGCCCGACGATCTCTTTCGCTGACGCGCGGACGACTGGCTCGAACCCGATGACGTACCGCAGCATCGCCAGTCCGATCATCTGAGCCGCGGCCATCCCGGCCCGAAGATGCGGCTGTGGGACATCCATGGACAACGCCACCCTCGCGAACACCTCGCGAGCCAGAAACTCGCTCAACATCCGAGCCGCGTCCTCATTGCTGACTGCGGACCGGATCAGCGCGACCAGTCGCTCGCGCCCTGGGGGCGAGTCCCAGATGTCGAAGAAGGTGGCCGCCAGCCGCTCACCGATGCTTTCACGAGGACCGGCGAGAAGTGCATCGACCAGGAAAGACGGGTTGACCGGGATCGACATCGCCTCTACGAACAGCGCAGCCTTGCCGTCGAAGTAGTGGTGCACCAGTGCGGGGTCAACCTCGGCAAGGCGCGCAATCGCACGCAGCGAGCTGGCGTCATAGCCCTTGGCCGAGAACTCGGCGCGAGCCGCATCGAGGATCTCGGACCTGGTGTCCTCGCCGCCCGGACGACGCCCGCGTCTCACGTTGCCGAACTGGCCTGGCGGCTTCGAAGGGGTCACAAGACCGCCGCCGCGGCCAGGTACAGGCGCGCGAACGCCAACGCCTCGGCCAAGTCGACCTCGCGCTCCTCGTCCGACAACCGGCGCGTACTGACCTCGACAATGACCGACCCAGCGAACTGTTGCACCGCAAGGGTTTCCAGCAGCTCCGCACAGGGCTGGCTGCCGCGCCCGGGCACAAGGTGCTCGTCCCGCGGAGAGCCCAGACCATCGGCGAGATGGATGTGCGCGAGCCGGGGCCCGAGAGCCGCTGCCATCGCCATGGCGTCTGACCCTGCTGTGGCCGTGTGCGACAGGTCGAGCGTCACGTGGTCGTAGGGCTGGTCGACCGGGTCCCAGTGGGGCAGGTACGCCTCGACCGAACGGTTGCGTGCCCGCCAGGGGAACATGTTCTCGACGGCCAGCCTGATGCCACAGTCGTTCTCGCGAAGAGCCACACCGTCGGCGAACGCCTTGGCGTAGTCCTTCTGCCAGCGGAAGGGTGGATGCAGCACCACGGTATCGGCACCCAAGGCCGCGGCCAGCTCGATCGAGTTGTCCACCTTGGGCCACGCCTCTGGACCCCACACCCGTTGTGTGAGAAGCAGAGTCGGTGCATGGATCGACACGACCGGCATGGCGTGCAGGTCCGACAGTGCCTTCAACGCCCCAGCCTCCTGCGAGACCGGGTCGGTCCACACCATGACTTCGACACCGTCGTAACCGAGTCGCTCGGCAAGGTCGAACGCAGTGGCACAGTTCTCGGGATAGACCGAAGCGGTGGACAACGCCACTCGCGCGCCGGGCACCTGAACCGTGGTCATGGACCTGAGACTATCGGCGCAGTCTCAACCTGCCGAGATCCAGTCCAACCGGCGCAGGATCACGCCTTCGCGCAAGGCCCACGGGCAGATGTCGAGCCGTTCGATACCAAGCAGGTCCATGGCTGCGTCGGCGACGATCGCTCCTGCCAGCATCTGTGGGGCACGTCCTTCGGAGACTCCGGAAAGCTGCGAGCGCTCGGCTGCGGTCATCTCGGCCAGCCGCGGCACGAGGGCCCTGACGCGCCTTCGCTCAAGGGCGCGGACGGCATACGGCCCGTCTGCGCTGCGGGCCGCACCAGCAATCCGAGCCAGCGACCGCAACGTCTTGCTCGTTCCGACGAACCGGTCGGGCACCCCCACCTTGTTCACGTCGCGCACCGCCCGGGCAATATCGGCGCGGACCTGTTTGCGCAGCGCTTTGACCTGCGCCGAGGTGGGCGGATCGCCGGACAGGGCAGCCCTGGTGAGCCGTCCAGCCCCCAGGGGAAGGCTCAGCGCCGCGTCAGGCACCTCGTCGATGCCTGCCGCTATCTCCAGAGACCCGCCACCGATGTCCATCACCAGCAACCGGCCGCTGGACCAGCCGAACCATCGCCGGACTGCCAGGAAAGTCAGCTTCGACTCCTCCTCGCCGGAGAGCACCTGCAGCTCGACCCCGGTCTCCTCAAGCACGCGCGCAAGAACGGCCTCACCATTTGGCGCATCGCGAATTGCACTGGTAGCAAAGGCGAGTAGATCTTCGACGCCCTGGTCCTCCGCGATTGTGAGGCACTCGCGAGTGAACTCCACCAAGGCGTCAGCCCCCGATCGGGCGATGGAGCCGTCCTGGTCGACGTGCTCGGAGAGGCGCAGCTCGATCTTGTGCGACGACGACGGAAGCGGATGGGCGCCGACGTGTGCATCGACGACCAGGAGGTGGACCGTGTTGGATCCCACGTCGATCAAGCCGAGTCGCATGGGAACGAACCTATCGACATGAGTAACTGAACGGGTGCGGCAGCCGCGAGTTGCGGGCATGGTGGGGGCATGGCCCCCACCGCTACCACTGACGCTGCACGCATGACCCCGCGCATCTGGCCCATCACGGCCATGCTCGTCATCATCGCCTTCGTGCTCATGCTGATGAGCACATTCATCGCCGGGATCGAGGTTGCGCCGTTCTTCGGTGACCATCCTTCGCGCGACAGTTACATCGAAGCCGGTATGACGTGTGTCACCACGCTGCCGGTCTTCGCCGCGATGGTGTGGTGTGGGCAGCAACGCGGTTCACGGCACGGACTCTGGCTGATCGGTGTGCCCGCCGGGTTGATGGCGTATTCAGGGCTCAACCTGTTGCTCACGACCGGTGGCCCCAATCACCCACACCCGAACCTCGCCCCAGACGTGACGGACCTCTTCAGCGGCTCGACAGTGTTCAACTGGATCGCGTTCGTGGTGTTCGCCGTGGTGGCGGTGACGACCCACCTGCAGCGGCGACGGGCACGTCGTACCCAAGAGGTTTCAGCCACATAGTCTTGGCGGATGCCAGAGACCGCGCTCGACATCCCGCGTCTGTGGGTCGAGTTCACCG
>DASVHT010000006.1:0-5814 GCA_036382455.1 Dermatophilaceae bacterium | reverse complement strand
GCCTGCGGATCGAGGTCCCACAACAAGGTTCGCCGGCCCTCACGCGCGGAGAGGTAGGCCAGGTTCACCGCCGTCGACGTCTTCCCGACTCCACCCTTGATGTTGTACGTCGCGAGGACCTTCACCGCGCGTCCTGGGGCCGGTGCATGGGCTGGCCACTGGTTGTGCGTTCGAAGCGGGCGAACGCAACGTCGAACTCAGCCCGGGCCTTGTCCTGCTCGGCGTCGAGGTGACCGATCAGCTCGCCCATGGCCAGCATCGCCCCGGCCGTCGTCCCGGCCGCCATCATCTCCTCGGCGAACCCGCGTAGGGCGTGACCTTGTACCTCGGAGTCCTGGAATCGGCCCAGGACGTCCTGCAACCCTTTGAGGTTGGCGACCGCACGCTTGCGCGGCCCTTCGGCGACCACCGGCGCGAATACTTCGAGGGCGTAGCGCAGCTCCTTGCACCGCTTGCGCAGGGTGTGCAGGTCCTCCGCTGGCGACTCGTCGGAGACTGCGGCACCGTCGCGCACGACACGCTGGTAGGCCCGAGAAATGGTTTGGTCAGCCAGCTGACCGGTCGACAGGTGTTGTTGATCTGCGTCGTCGGGCGTGTTCACGAGCTGTGCCAGCTCGTTCTCCCACTCCGTGATCAGCCGTCCGAAGCTGACCGACCTTAGTCGATGGACCAGCATGCGACGTTCAGCCGCGCACCGATGTCGCAGATGTGTAGCCAAGGGTTCCAGGTCTGCGGGGTGCGCCGATAGCAGCCAGCCGGACATGAGGGGCAGGTCCAGCTCGTAGACGTCCAGGTCTCGCACCGGTGTGGTCATGTCACCCAGCAGCTTGAATGCCGGCTCCCACCTGCGTCTCATCACCTCGGGCAAGCAGGGTCGCCCCAGCTTGAGCGTGGCTCTGGTTCGTCGCACCGCTACCCGGAAGTCGTGGAGAAACTCGCTGTCCACGTCGTCGAGCAGACCGGGCAGGTTTTCGCGCATGGCCGCGAGAAAGTCACCCAGCGCCGCAGCCAAGTGCACCCTTGCGGCGTGTTCGCGGTCCCGGCGGGAGGCCATCAACGCAGAGTTCGGCTCGCGGCTCTCAGAGGGTTCCACGATGGGCAACCCGAGACTGTCAACCAGACGATCAGCGCGTCGTGCCTGTTCGTCATAGCCACGCAAGGTGCGCACCTTGAGCTGGGCCGGGGCGGCCGCCGCCGACGCTGGTTCATCGACCTCAACCCGAACAACGGTCTTGCCGGCCCTGTTCTGCAGCGCCAGCCGCCGGATGCGCCGGTTCTCCTCAGAGGCCACCATCAACGCCCGTATGCCGGTCACCGGAGCAATCGTGTCCCTGACCGGGCCGGACGGCAGAACGTCGGCGAGCGCAGGCCATCGCATGTTCTTCACCGGCACGACCACGGTCGACGAGCCGTCGAGGCGACCCATGACGAGTCGCTCTCCCAAGGCCACGATCTGGTGCTCCAGCGTCAGACCCGCCGCACGCAACCGCCGGTCGAAAGTGTCGAGCCGGGCTCGGCGGACAAACTGCTTTGGCCCCGTGACCACGGTGTACTGGCTGGAGAGAGCGGCCACAAGCGCCTCGATCTCGAACCGGCTCTCGTCGGTTGCCTGCAGAAGTCGGGTCGCGCTGGTCATGATGGGCGCCACAATAGTCTTCGCGAATGAACGCAGGTCTACGACGCGGCCGACTCCTGTATGAAGTTACGTCACCCGTTGTTCACCCACGTATGGGCCGGCAAAGACACTGACACGGCGCGCAGCATCAAGGTGACACGAGGTCCCGCGGTTGCGCTGCAAACCGCCCCGGCATTCGATCGCGGTTGGTCCGAACTCAGTCCATCGCAGACCGATTGTCAATGCACTGCCAACTCCGCAGCACCCTCAACGTTCACGCGCAGGTCCACAAGCCGACACCGGGGGCTCACCATCGGGTACCTGTGATGCTGGTCTACTCCACATATGAGGGTCTCCCCAGTCTCCGAGTCCCTTGCTACCGGTCAAACAGCAACCTGCCCTGCCACCTCAACCGAGGAGTTGCCCATGTCACCCACTGGCCCAGGCAAGTTCACCGCTTCCCCGTTATCTCGCCCAGCTGGAAACCCTGTGGAGCCAAGGATGGGAGGAGATCACCCATCCATTCAGGACGGCATTGACAGTCAAAGCCCCCTGGAGACGAGACCGCAGCCCCCTCGGCGAGGGATGACTCCTGCGCAAGGAAGCCCATCGCGGGCTCATGAGCGCCATCGGTACAACGACCCCTGCAACTACCTTGGGTAAAAGACCGTCGTCGCTGCATGGCAACCCCCGCGCTACTGCTGGATGCGCCCCGTGACGAGCGACGGCCGGGAGCTGTTGGCCTTGATGACTGCGACTCTGTCCGCTGACCTGGAGGGCAGGGTCCCGGCCGATCATGTCGCTGGCATTGTTCGGACCATCGTCGCCGAGAGCCATCAAGCCGCCCAGCATCGAGGGGTCGAGCCCACGATGTTCGAGGCTCGACGCCGCCTGGAGCGTTTCATCCGCGCACCCTCTTCGAGATGAACCTGAAACCACGTCGCAAACTCAAGGTATGAGCTTTGGCCAAAGTCTCGATGGAATCTGCCGGCTGCTCGAGCGCATGAGCAACTGTCTCAGCGTGGTGGCGGGATCGGTTGCAATGCGCCCGTCACCGGAGCGATTGCTGCCCCCCTGTTAGCGACCACTGGTAGCAACGCCACCGAGCTGGCAGGAAGCGATGTGCGGTGAATCGCATCCGTTGCCGACTCCCGAGTGTCCTTCAGACCCTCCCGGCACTTCGGAAACGCAAGTGAATGGGCCGGACGCGTTGTGGTTGAGGTCACGTTGAGTCAAGAGATCTGACGGCAGCCCACCCGGGGTGCGGTCCGCACAGACTGTTGTCAGCGCCAGCGATGGGGTAGTCATAGCGCATGGATCGTTACAGCGAGGTTGAGCGCAAGTTCGATGTTGATCCCGGCGTGGTGCTACCCGACCTGTCCGGAGCCGCCGCCGCGGTGAGCGAGGCGGTGGAGTCACAGCTGGACGCCACGTACTTCGACACCGCCGACGGGCGCCTGGTCCGTCACCACATCACATTGCGCCGCCGGACCGGGGGCGAGGACAGCGGCTGGCACCTCAAGTTGCCCGCAGCACAAGACGAGCGCACCGAGGTCCGTCAGCCGCTGGGTCGCGCGACCCGCAAGGTGCCGGCTGCTTTGGCTCGCGAGGTCCGTGCGCTTGTTCGCAACCGACCGCTGGTCCCCATCGCGGTGCTGAAGACCACTCGCATTGAACGACGCCTGCTGGACGCCGACGGCAACGCGCTGGCCATCGTCGCGGACGACACGGTTCACGGGCAGCGGCTGGGCGACGGGGCGACGCAGGAGTCCACGTGGCGTGAGGTCGAGGTTGAGCTCCTCGACGGGGACGGGTCCTTCCTTGACGCGGTCAGCGACCGGCTTCGCGGCGCAGGACTGAGCCCATCCGCGTCAAGCTCGAAGCTCGCGCGGCTGCTTGCGGACAGCCCCCAGCCGAAGCCCGCAGCCGTCCGCGACGAGCCGAGTAGGGCGCGGCGCGCCAGCGCGGGCGAGGTGGTGATGGCCCACCTGCTCGATCAGGTGGACAGGCTGGTCCTGCACGATCGCGGCGCGCGGTCGGACGAACCCGATGCTGTGCATCAGATGCGGGTCGCGACCCGCCGACTACGGAGCGCGCTGGCTACCTACCGGCCGCTGTTGCACCGGGAGCGTACCGACCCGATACGCGGGGAGCTGAAGTGGCTCGGGCAGATCCTCGGTGGTGCCCGCGACGTCGAAGTGCTGCACTGGCGGCTTCAGGACCTGCTCGCAGCACAGCCCGAGGAGCTGGTGCTGGGCCCGGTCGGGCGCCGAGTCGACCTGGAGCTGGGCGCCCGTCACCGGGCCGCACACGCCGACCTGGTCGCCGCGCTCGACGGCGACCGCTACCTGCAGTTGTTGGACACCCTCGACGATCTCGTCAGCGCCCCGCCGCTGACCGCCCGGGCAGGCAAGCGGGCCGGCAAGGAGCTCCCAGCCCTGGTCGGCCGCGCCGCCGGGCGGGTCGAACGGGCAGCGCGCGCCGTTGCCGACGACTCGACACCCGGGGCCCGCGACCGTGGGCTGCACGAGGTCCGAAAGAGCGCGAAGAGGGCCCGGTATGCCGCCGAGACGGCCGTCCCGGTGGCCGGCAATCCGGCAACAGAGCTGGCTGAGGGCATGGAGGCGTTGCAGGACGTGCTCGGTGAGCATCAGGACAGCGTGGCCGCTCGGGCGCTGTTGCTGGAGCTCAGCGTGGCGGCTCACCTGGCCGGGGAGGACGGGTTCACCTACGGGCTGTTTTATGCGCAGGAGCTCGCCCTCGCTGAGGAGGCCCGCGGAGCCTACGGGCGCGCACTGAGAAAAGCGTCGACCAGAAAGGTCCGGCAATGGACCAAATGACCTGCTCACCGGTAGGGATGGCCTGCAAGAGTGTCTTGCGCTCATGAGCTTTGCGATGTCACCGTAAAGCATGGCCGATTCCCTACCCGCAGAGTCGCGTCCGGGCCAACCCGCGATCGACCAGGACCTGTACGACGTGGCGCACGTCGTCCACGAGGAGTTCGACGGCCGACTCGATCCGGACGCAGTGGACGCGTGCCTGAATCAGGTGGCTGCAGAGTTCGCCAGCGCCTCCGTCCGTTCCTTCGTCCCCTTGCTGGTACGGCGATACGTCCGCGAAGAGCTACAGACGCGCCTGGGCCAGATCTGAGCTGACCTCGCATCCCTCTTTCGCAATCCGTCCGGCTGGCGCCACTTCCGGACAGTTTCATTGCGTGGCCGACAGTTGCCCACAGCCATGGTCATGGGCCCGTTTGGGAAGCGTGCCACCAGACGCTGACGGACGTGTCAACCGCCGTGAGCCCTCAGCCTTCGGTGCGGCCCACGACGCGGGGCCCCGCTCTTCGGGGAAGAACGGGGCCCTGGTTCGGTGCTGCGACCGTGGGCGGTCAGCCTTTGGCCGGTTGGCCCGTCGCGGGATCGAGGAACAGGTTCTGCTGCCTCTTGGAATCGCCCCTCGACTCGCCGGAGAACGCGAAGAGGTTGTTCAGGCTGCCCGCTTTCTCGTCGAAGGAGGAGTTGCCGATCTGGCCCGTCTGCCAGTTGTCCTCGATGAAACGAAGGATCGAGGACTGGTCGGTCGTGGTGTGGTCGACGAAGTTGGCCTTCGCAAAGGGGGAGACCACGATCAGGGGCAGGCGCGGACCGTAGCCGCACCGGTCCTGGTAGCCGCCGGCGATGCGGCTGGGGTTGGTACCGCAGGTGCTGGCGTTGGTCAGTGCGTCGTGGGCGGGGTCGTTGGACTGGTTGACGATCGGGCTCATCTGGTGGTCGTACCAGCCATCGCTGTCGTCGTAGGAGATAACCACTGCGGTGTTCCCCCAGTCCGGGCTCTTCTGGAGCCGGTTGATGGTCTCGACGAGGAAGCGCTGCTCATCCAGCGGGCTGGAGTACCCCGCGTGCCCGTCCTGGTTGGCCGGGGCCTTGAGGAAGCTGACCGCAGGCATCGACTTGGCGTCTACGGATGACCAGAAGTCGGTGAGGTCGTACTGGTGGTTCGCCGGCCCGGCGTGGCCGATCTCGGATACAGACGCAGGAGGCGTGTGCTGCAGGTTCGCCGTACTCGCGTAGTACTGGAACGGCTCGTGGTGAGGGATGTAGTCCTTGCTGCTCACCCCGCCCACGTTGTTGTGCGTGGCAGCGCAGTCGGCGAACCCGCCCTGGAACCAGCCCCACGTGGTGCCCTTGGCGTTGAGCAGG
>DASVHT010000005.1:0-5903 GCA_036382455.1 Dermatophilaceae bacterium | reverse complement strand
CTTCCTTGGAGTCGGCGGCACTGCTTTTGCCGTTGGCGTTCCCTTCGTGAACGCCTGGTTCCCACCAGAGCGGCGCGGACTCGCCATCGGTGTCTTCGGAGTCGGTATGGGCGGGACCGCGATCAGCGCGCTGACCACGGTGAAGCTGGTGACCGCACACGGGTCGTCCACCCCGTTCCTGATCACCGCGGTTGTGCTGGCCCTGTATGCCGCGGTCGCCTGGTCGGTCATGCGCGACGCACCTGGACGGACGGTGCCGACCGAGCCGCTGGGTGCCCGACTGGCTGCCACGTCGCGGCTGTCCATCACGCGGCAGGCGTGCCTGCTGTATGCCGTGGCCTTCGGCGGCTACGTGGCCTTCTCGGTCTACCTGCCGGCCTATCTGCGGACCGCCTACGGGCTCGAGCAAGCCGACGCCGCCAACCGGATGGCGGGCTTCGTGATCGTGGCCGTCGTGATGCGCCCTGTCGGCGGTTGGTTCTCGGACCGGGTCGGCCCCATACCGGTCTTGACCGCTGTCTATGCAGTTCTGACGGTGGGAGCGACCGTGCAGTCGTTCACCCCACCTCTCATGCCCTTGGGCACGATCGCCTTCCTGAGCATGGCTGCTGCACTGGGCGCCGGCAGTGGTGCGACCTTTGCCCTCGTAGCCCAGGTGGCACCGGCCAACAAAGTCGGGTCCGTCACCGGGCTGGTGGGTGCTGCCGGTGGTCTGGGCGGGTTCGTCCCCCCACTGGTGATGGGTTTCATCCACGGCAGACTCGGTTCGTACGGCCTGGGCCTGGCGCTGTTGGCCGCAGTGGCTGCGTCAACCATGGTGTTCACGATGACCGTGGTCCGTTCCGCTGCCATACGCCGCACCACGGACGCCGGCAGGTCGGGGCGGCCCATACCGTCGCAAGCCCGGGTAGTGCCTGATGTGTGAGTACTGCGGGTGCCAGGAGATCGCCGTCATCGGCGAGCTCACGCGTGAGCATGACGCGGTGGTTGCCCTCATCAGCCAGATCAAGAGCTCGCTTGCGGATCAGCACCTTGAGGATGTCGCCGAGACCTGCAACCAGATCTCCTCGCTTCTGGCTCCACACACGCTGGTCGAGGAGCAGGGGCTGTTTCCTGAGATGACCGAGGACTTCCCCGACCACATCGAGGTGCTGCGGTCCGAGCATCGCGCGATCGAGAAGACGCTGGATGAGGCCGTCGGCGGGGCGCCTGATGACCCGACCTGGCCGGATCGGTTGCTGAGTGTTCTCCATCTGCTGCGTGAGCACATCCTCAAGGAGCAGGACGGCGTGTTCCCGGCCGCTCTGGCCGCCCTTGATGCCGACCAGTGGGGCCGCATCGAGTCCGTGCGGGCCCAGTTCGGTTCAGCATCAACAACATTGGCATAACCGACATTGGCTGAGACAGCGAGAGGGAACGCGTGTGAGCACCGAGCAGTGGGCAGGGGCATCGGGCGACGGGCTGGACGATGCGATCACCCAGGCGTTGGTCCGCACCCGGAGGTTCTTCACCAAGGCTGAGGTCTCCCCGGACCTGCGCACGCTGCACCGAAGCGGCGGGCGCGAGTCGGACGCCTTCTACCGTGACCGTTGGGCCCACGACAAGGTGGTCCGCTCCACCCACGGCGTGAACTGCACCGGGTCCTGCTCGTGGAAGGTCTACGTCAAGGACGGCATCATCACCTGGGAGTCGCAACAGACCGACTACCCCTCCGTTGGCCCTGACTCACCAGAGTACGAGCCCCGCGGCTGTCCCCGCGGGGCTGCCTTCTCCTGGTACACCTACTCACCCACACGCGTGCGCTATCCGTACGTTCGGGGCGTGCTGCTCGAGATGTATCGCGAAGCCAAGGCGCGTCTCGGCGACCCGGTCCTGGCGTGGGCCGACATCGTCGGCGACCCCGTGAGGTCGAAGCGCTACAAGGCGGCGCGCGGCAAGGGGGGCCTGGTGCGTGCCTCATGGGAGGAAGCCTCCGAGATCGTCGCCGCGGCCCACGTCCACACCATCAAGAAGTGGGGCCCGGACCGCGTGGCCGGGTTCTCGCCCATCCCCGCCATGTCGATGGTGTCGCACGCGTCGGGTGCCCGCTTCGTGAACCTCATCGGTGGCTCGATGCTCAGCTTCTACGACTGGTATGCCGATCTGCCGGTCGCGTCGCCGCAGGTTTTCGGCGACCAGACCGACGTACCGGAGTCGGGCGACTGGTGGGATGCGGGATACCTGATCATGTGGGGCTCCAACGTGCCCGTGACTCGAACCCCGGATGCGCATTGGATGACCGAGGCGCGCTACCGCGGCCAGAAAGTCATCGCGGTCGCGCCGGACTATGCAGACAACGTCAAGTTCGCCGACGAGTGGCTGCCAGCGAAGCCGGGCACCGACGGCGCCCTTGCGATGTCGATGGGTCACGTCATCCTCAAGGAGTTCTTTGTCGACCGCCAGGTCCCATACTTCACCCAATACGTCTCTCGCTACACGGATCTGCCGTTCCTGGTGCGCCTGGATGAGCGTGAGGGCACGTACTTCGCCGGCAAGTTCCTGACGGCGGAGGACCTCGGCGGCGAGCAGGCCGCCAGCGAGAACGCGGCGTTCAAGACGGTGCTCCTGGACGCCGTGACCCAGCAGGCCGTGGTGCCCAACGGCTCGTTGGGACACCGCTACGGCGAGGCAGGCGTCGGCAAGTGGAACCTCGACCTGGGTGACGTCCGCCCGATGCTCAGTGCCGAGGGCGGCACAGAACCTGCTGTCGAGGTCGTGATGCCGCGCTTCGACAGCGTCGACGAATCAGCCGGCAACCCCGCATCTATCCGTCGTGGGGTTCCTGTCCGCCGCGTCAACGGGCACCTGGTGACGACGGTGTACGACCTGATGCTCGCCCAGTATGGCGTCGCCCGGGACGGTCTGCCCGGCACCTGGCCGACTGGCTACGAGGACGCCGACGAGCCGTACACGCCGTCGTGGCAGGAGAAGATCACCGGTGTCGCGGCCTCGGCCGCGGCGCGGATCGCGCGGGAGTTCGCGGCCAATGCCGAGGAGTCCCACGGGCGTTCGATGATTATCATGGGGGCGGGCACGAACCACTGGTTCCACTCCGACACCATCTACCGAGCCTTCCTGACCCTGACCAACCTGACCGGGTGTCAGGGCGTCAACGGGGGCGGGTGGGCCCACTATGTGGGCCAGGAGAAGGTCCGTCCGATCACCGGCTACAACCAGATCGCCAACGCCCTGGACTGGTCCCGTCCGCCACGGAACATGATCCAGACGGCGTACTGGTACCTGCACAGCAACCAGTTCCGTTACGACCACTTCGGCGCGGACTCGCTCGTCTCGGCCGCACCCGGTGGACAGCTGGAGGGCAAGACGACCGCCGACATCATCGCCCAGTCGGCCCGCATGGGATGGATGCCCTCCTACCCAACCTTCGACCGCAACCCGCTCGACCTGACCGACGAGGCCGAAGCCGCGGGACGACCCGTTGCCGACCACGTGGTCGATGAGCTGAAGTCGGGCCGGCTGAGCTTCGCCTGCGAGGACCCGGACGCGGTGGAGAACTACCCCCGCGTGCTCTCGATCTGGCGTGCCAACCTCCTGGGCTCCTCCGCCAAGGGCAACGAGTACTTCCTCAAGCATCTGCTCGGCACGGACCACTCGGTCCGGGCGACCGAGACGCGCGAGCGCGACCGGCCCAAGGACATCGTCTGGCACGACGAGGCGCCTACCGGCAAGCTCGACCTGTTGCTGACGCTGGACTTCCGGATGACCAGCACGACGATCTTCTCCGACGTCGTGCTGCCGGCAGCCACCTGGTACGAGAAGCACGACCTCAACACCACCGACATGCACCCCTTCGTGCACTCGTTCAACCCGGCGATCAGCCCGCCTTGGCAGACGCGAACCGACTGGGACGCGTTCATGACCATCTCGAAGCGGTTCAGCGAGCTGGCGGCTCAGCACCTGGGAGTCCGCAAGGACGTGGTCGCGGTGCCGCTGACCCATGACACTGCCGATGCGATGGCCAACCCGCATGGCGTCGTCCGGGACTGGAAGGCGGGGGACTGCGAGCCCGTCCCCGGCGTGACCATGCCCAAGCTCGTTGTCGTAGAACGCGACTACGGCGCAGTCCACGCCAAGATGGCGGCCCTGGGACCGCTGGTGGACACGCTCGGAGCTACCACCAAGGGTGTGACCTTCCAGCTGGACAAGGAGATCAGCTACCTGCGCCACAAGAACGGCGCCGTCCGTGGTGGTCCGGCCGATGGCCGCCCGTCCCTGGCTCGTGACGTCGATGCCTGCGAGGCGATCCTCGCGCTGTCGGGCACCACGAACGGACACCTGGCCACACAGGGCTTCGAGACCCTTGAGAAAAGAACTGGGGTCAAGCTGGCCGACCTCGCCGCCGAGCACGAAGGCAAGCGGATCACCTTCGCCAACACCCAAGGCGCGCCCGTGCCGGTCATCACGTCGCCGGAATGGTCCGGATCGGAGGCGGGCGGCCGGCGGTACTCACCGTTCACCATCAACGTCGAACGGCTCAAGCCATGGCACACCCTCACGGGGCGGATGCACTTCTACCTCGACCACGACTGGATCACAGAGCTCGGTGAGGGGTTGCCGGTCTTCCGTCCGCCGCTGAACATGTCGGCGTTGTTCGGCGAGCCGGCGATCGGGCAGACCGGCGAGATGGGCCCCGGAGGCGAGCTGGGCGTGATGGTGCGCTACCTGACGCCGCACAGCAAGTGGTCCATCCACTCGGAGTACCAGGACAACCTGTTCATGCTCTCGCTGTCCCGCGGCGGCCAGACGATCTGGATCAGCGCGGAGGATGCGGCCAAGGTCGGAATCCACGACAACGACTGGATGGAGGCGGTCAACCGCAACGGCGTGGTGGTCGCGCGAGCGATCGTCAGCCACCGGATGCCTGAAGGCACCGTCTACATGCACCACGCCCAGGACCGGCTGATCGACGTCCCGATCGCCGAGACATCGGGCCAGCGGGGCGGCATCCACAACTCGTTGACCCGGCTGATGATCAAACCGAGCCATCTGATCGGCGGCTACGCCCAGCTCTGCTTCGCCTTCAACTATCTGGGCCCGACCGGCAACCAGCGCGACGAGGTCACCATGATCCGCCGTCGCTCACAGGAGGTGGCGTACTGATGTGTGCCAGCCTGATGCACTCGAGCGGAGCGAGCAGATGAAGTTGATGGCTCAGATGGCGATGGTGATGAACCTGGACAAGTGCATCGGGTGCCACACCTGCTCGGTCACCTGCAAACAAGCGTGGACCAACCGGTCCGGCACCGAGTACGTCTGGTTCAACAACGTCGAAACCCGCCCCGGACAAGGGTATCCGCGCGGCTACGAGGACCAGGAGAAGTGGAAGGGCGGCTGGACGCTGAACCGTCGGGGCCGGCTCGCGCTCAAGGGTGGCGGACGCCTCCAGAAGCTCGCGACCATCTTCTCCAACCCCAAGCTGCCCTCCATCTCGGACTACTACGAGCCGTGGACCTACGACTACGCCACCCTGACCGACGCCCCCGCGCAGGAGCACACGCCGGTCGCCCGACCCAAGTCGCTGATCTCGGGCAAGAACATCAATATCGCCTGGAGCGCGAACTGGGACGACGACCTCGGTGGCTCGATCGAGCACGGGCACAAGGACGTGATCCTCAAGAACATCGCCGACAAGGTGAAGTTCGAGTTCGAGCAGACCTTCATGTTCTACCTGCCGCGGATCTGCGAGCACTGCCTGAACCCCTCGTGTGCCGCCTCCTGTCCCTCCGGCGCGATCTACAAGCGCACCGAGGACGGCATCGTGCTCGTGGACCAGGACAAGTGCCGCGGCTGGCGGATGTGCGTCACCGGTTGCCCGTACAAGAAGATCTACTTCAACCACAAGA
>DASVHT010000004.1:0-8088 GCA_036382455.1 Dermatophilaceae bacterium | reverse complement strand
GCCCGCGGCTGGATCGCCGAGAGCACTTCGGCCACGAGCCTGGAGGGTCCCCCCGCCGGTGTCACCGGCTCGGGAAGCCGCCGGGCCCGGATCGTCTACGAGTTCACCGCCGAGGGCAAGGAGCATTTCCAGTCGCTGCTGGCCCAGTCCGGACCCGCGGCCTGGGAGGACGACACGTTCAACGTGCACTTCGCCTTCTTCGCCCGCACCGACGCCGACGTTCGCCTGCGCATTCTTGAAGGCCGTCGCAGCCGGCTCGAGGAACGCCTCGACTCGTTCCGCTCCGCCGCAGCCCAGCGCCGTGAGCGCCTCGACCTCTACACCGCCGAGCTCCAACGCCACGGCCTGGAGTCCGTCGAGCGCGAGGTGCGCTGGCTCTCGGAGCTGATCGAGACCGAGCGTTCTGCGCCAACCTCGGCTTCGACCTCGGGCGCAAACCAGTCGACCATCGCCCCTTCGACCGACGACCCGACCACTTTGCCACCCGTCATACCCACCTAGCCATCGCCACACGAACCGAACCAGCCGTCATACCAACAGTTTTGCTCAACAACACGAAGGAGAGTCCCCATGGGATCAGTGCGCGTCGCCATCGTTGGCGTCGGCAACTGCGCCAGCTCGTTGGTGCAGGGAGTCGAGTACTACAAGGACGCTGACCCGAACGGCACCGTGCCTGGCCTCATGCACGTCAAGTTCGGCGAGTACCACGTCAACGACGTCACATTCGTCGCCGCGTTCGACGTCGATGCCAAGAAGGTCGGCTTCGACCTGTCCGAGGCCATCACCGCATCCGAGAACAACACCATCAAGATCGCCGACGTGCCGCCCACTGGCGTCATCGTCCAGCGCGGTGTCACCAACGACGGCCTCGGCAAGTACTACCGCCTGACCATCGAGGAGTCCGACGCCGACCCGGTGGACATCGTCCAGGCCCTCAAGGACGCCAAGGTCGACGTGCTCGTGTCCTACATGCCGGTCGGCTCCGAGGTCGCTGACAAGTACTACGCCCAGTGCGCCATCGATGCGAAGGTCGCGTTCGTCAACGCACTGCCGGTGTTCATCGCCTCCGACCCGGTGTGGGCCAAGAAGTTCGAGGACGCCGGTGTCCCGATCATCGGTGACGACATCAAGTCCCAGGTCGGCGCGACCATCACCCACCGCGTCATGGCCAAGCTCTTCGAGGACCGCGGCGTCGTGCTGGACCGTACGTACCAGCTGAACGTCGGCGGCAACATGGACTTCAAGAACATGCTCGAGCGCGACCGCCTGGAGTCCAAGAAGATCTCCAAGACCCAGTCCGTCACGTCCAACCTCAAGCACGACCTGGGCGAGCGCAACGTCCACATCGGCCCGAGCGACTACATCCAGTGGTTGGACGACCGCAAGTGGGCCTACGTCCGCCTCGAGGGTCGCGCGTTCGGCAACGTGCCGTTGAACCTGGAGTACAAGCTCGAGGTCTGGGACTCGCCGAACTCGGCCGGCATCATCATCGACTGCATCCGCGCAGCGAAGATCGCCAAGGACCGCGGCATCGGCGGCGCCCTGATCTCCGCGTCGTCCTACCTGATGAAGTCCCCGCCGGTGCAGCGTCCGGACGACGAGGGCCGGGCCAAGCTCGAGGCGTTCATCGCGGGCACCGAAGAGCGCTGACCCACCTCGCCGGCTGATCCACTTCGCTGGCTGATCAACCTCGCTGTATGACGAAGGGCCCGGTTCCGCACCTGGGGATCGGGCCCTTCGCACGTCGTGACGCGCGAGCAGTGCCGGGCCGGCCCGGGGAGGTCGCAATGATCGACCCACCCTGGCCGGTTTGGGTCGATCATTGCGACTTCACCGGTTGATCCGCCGCACGAGTGCTCGTCAGCCCGCCGAGGTGGACTGCTGGTCCGAGGCCTGCGTTCGAGCCATCCTGGACATCGCCGCAATGGCGTCGGCCGCAGTCTGGAGCTGCCTGGAGTAGCTCGCCCAGTCCGAGGCGAACTGGGTCGAGTCGTTGCCGAACCAGTTCTGGCCGAGGGTGTTCACCGCCGCCAGGGTCCGCTGCATCAGATCGGTTACCGTCTGCTGATCGGTGTCGAGCTGACCCGCTGTGGTCAGAACCATCTCGCGCTGCATGCCTTGGCTAACGGCCATCACATTCCCCATTCAATAGAAAGAACCGACGTCGGCTGACGACCCGGGTCAGTGCGACGACGTGGCCTGTTGCTGAGCGGCGTTCCGGAGGCTGGTGTCGCCCATGGTCGCCAGAAGCGTGGCCGCCGTCGTGAACACGGGCTTGTGGGTGCCGGCCCAGTCGGCGGCAAAACGGTTCGCGTCTGCGCCGTGCCATGCGTCGGCGAGCTGCGCGACCTCGGCCTCGATCTTGTTCATCAGGGCGCTGATCTCCTCCGAAAGTCCATGAAGGATGCGGGCCTGCGCCTCCACCACGTCGGGGTTCATGCCCTCCCATGAGCTACCGCCTACGTTGGTCATTGTCATTCCCCTTCCACGGGTGTTGCCCTCAGGTGGGCGAGCATGTGATACCGAGAAAGCTATGTGCCGCCTCGGGCACTGTCGATGGGGAGGACTCCCCATCGACAGCCTCTTTCATTCGTGGCAAGGCAGGACGAATACCGTTGTATTGCAATGCTATTCGCAACCGCCCAGTGCCGTCAGCGGGCTCGGGTCACAGCTCTCCAGGTAGCGCCACCTGAAGCAGCTGCGGGCGGCCACGTTCCACCAGGAACCCGCGACCTTCGGGAAGATCTGCCTGGTTGACCCTCGGGAAGCTGGAGCGGAAGACGGTCGGCCCCTCAATGCCGTCCGGCTGCATCGCCAGGCCAGACCTCGAGGTCTTCATCAAGCCCGGTAGCCCGAAGTTGGAGCTGAAGAACGCCGCTTCACCCTCGGCCACCACGAAGTAGCCCTCGTCCAGAGCGGCTTTGACCAGTCTCGACACGGGCGGCTCGGCGGCGGTGCCGGCCAGGTCATCGAGGCGTTCGATGACGACCGCCATCGGCCCTAACCCAGTGCCCGCCTGGACCTCCGACAACAGCCGGGCGGCCAACGCGACGATGGCGTCCGGGCCGGCTGCAACCTCCGTCCAGTCGGGGAGGGTGCCCAGCTCCGAGCATCGTCTCGGTGTGAGGAGGTACAGCGTCATGGGGCAGTTCCAGCGACGCAGGGACCGGGCCAGTGAGGCCAGGCTCGTGGTGCGGCCACTGCCGGAGGGGCCCGTGACCACGAAGGACCCTCGCGGCTCGAACGAGAGCGCCGACAGGCTCGCCGAAGAGACGCCGAGCACCGGGCGCCCGCCGACCTCGGTCGGAAGGTCAGGCATCAGGACCCGGTCGCTCAGGCTGCCGATCGGGGGCGCCTCCCGAGTGCCGCTGATGCGCAGCGCATCACCGAAGGCGCTCACAGCCCGGGCCTGCGCCATGACCTCGGGCGTGCCGCCCAGGACGGCGCACTGGATCTCGGCGCCGTTGAGCAGTCCTCGGCCAGGGGGCGAAGCCATGCTCAGGACGTCGCCTGCCACGCCGAGGAAGCTGTAGTCGTCAACATGGGCCATGCGCAGCACCACCCGACGCTGGACAGCGGCGGCCAGCGAGCCCGGCATACCGGTGCGTTGGTCGATGGAGATCACGAAGTGGACCCCCACCGGACGACCGTCGGCGGCCAGTGACGTGAGCAGGTCGAGCCACCGGGCCCTGTCACCGGTCTCGTAAGCCTGTCGGAAGGCGGTCAGGCCGTCCACGAGAACGATGATCCGCGGCTCGTCGGGGGCGGCTGCCTGGCGACGGTACTCCGTGATCGTCGCCGCGCTCGTTGAGGAGTACCGCACCGCCCGGTCGTCGATCGTCTCGCGCAGGAACAGCAGCAGACGGGTGAGGCGTTCGTGGTCGGCGCCGGGCACGATGCTGCCCACGTGCGGGAGTGGCTCGAGCATGGACAGTGCCCGGTTGCCGAAGTCGATCCCGTAGATGTGGCACGTGCCGCAGCCCACCGTGGATCCCGCTGCAAGGGCGATGGTCCGCAGCAACGCGCTCTTGCCCGAACCGCTCGCGCCGAAGACCGCGAGGTTGCCCTCCCTGTCGGGGTTGAACGCGACGACCGGCTGCGTCTGGTGGTCCGGGTCATCCGCGACGCCGAAGACCAGCCGTTCGTCGCCCTGCGCGCCGGGCAGCCGCGCGAGATCGTAGACCGGTCTCAGCTCGGGCAGCCATGGCACCCGAGCGGTCGGCAGCTCGGCGGTCCTGGCTTCGAGACCGATCGTCGACACGAGGCGCTGGATGTCCGTGGGACCGACGTTCGCGATGGCGTCATCGAGGTCCGACTCCTTGACCGCGGGCTCCCAAACCCGGCGGGGCCCATAGCTGAGCGTCTCTATCCGGATCTGCGAAGGCGGTGGGTTGTCCGGGGTCCAGCCACCGGCATACCCCGTCTGGAACGGCGTCAGTCGCCCTGGCCCGCTCCTGGACGCGGCGCGCCCGGGCATGGCCGGGTCGAAACAGGCGGCCATGCCCGAACCGAGAACGTCCGCGCTGTCGGTCTCGTCGGCCATCCGCAGAGCCAGGCGCAGGTTGGTGTTCGCGCGCAGATTGTCCTTGATGACGCCAGCCGGACGTTGTGTCGCGAGGATGAGGTGCAGACCCAGGGATCGACCACGCTGCGCGACGTTGACGACACCGTCGACGAACTCGGGGACCTCATGGACCAGGGCGGCGAACTCGTCGACGACGATGATCAGGCTCGGCGGCGCATCGACCCCACCTCGTTGCTCCAGCTCGACGAGATCCTTGGCGTTGTGCAGCGCCAGCAGGTGCTCGCGGTAGCGCAGCTCGGCGGAGAGCGAGGCCAGGGCCCGCTGGACAAGGTGCGGCGAGAGATCGGTCACCAGTCCGACGGTGTGCGGCAGATCCACGCAGTCGCGAAACGCCGACCCGCCCTTGTAGTCCACAAGCAGGAAGGTGACCCGCTGCGGAGAGTGGGCGGACGCCATACCCAGGATCCAGGCCTGGAGCAGCTCCGACTTGCCGGCACCCGTCGTGCCGCCGACCAGTGCATGCGGGCCGTCCGCGCGAAGGTCGACCGAGAAGGTCCCCTGCGCCGAGTGGCCGACGATCGCCCGCAGGTTGCCGGGCTTGCGATGGGGGGTCCCGTGGGCGAAGGGGCCGCTGAGGATGGACCGGCTCTCACCCCAGCGCTCGATCACGGCATGCTCGGATCGGGCCAGCCCGGTGCCGATGAGGCTGAGCAGCGAGACCGCGCGGGGCAGGTCGCTGTCGTCGTCGAGCGGTGCCCCTGAGTCCTCGGCCGGTGCCAGGGAGCGGGCAGCGGCCAGCGTCTGCTCCAGGCTCAGCGTGTCGACCACTATCGGCGTCACGAGCTTGCCCTTCTTGATGTAACCGACGCGTCCCTCGCTGCTCCCCGTGGCACCGCTGCTCCCCGTGGCCTTGCTGCTCCCCGTGGTTGCGCGGTCCCCAACCTCGAGGAAGACCCTGCAGGCCGCCGGCAGCTGAGGCGTCGTGGGCGCAAGCCAGAGCACGCAGATGCCCTTGTGCCAGCCCCTCTCGGCGAGCTGGACCAGACGACCGCGCTCGGCCGAGGCGTCGTTCTCGACCAGGACGAGCACCCGCAGCGGGTGGGAGGCCGTGTCCTCCGTGGGTTCACCAGCGGACTCGACCAGGCCTTCGAGCTCGGACAGCAGCGCTGTGCATGCGGGTGCCGTGCTGGCCAGATGGCTGACCGTGATCGGGCTTTGCGCCGACGACGTGTGCGGCACCCACTTGAGCCAGTCCCAGTCACCCGCGGAAGCCGTGGACGCGAACGCCGTCACGATCAGCTCGGCAGGAGAATGCAGCGAAACCGCTTGCAGCACAAGGGATCTGGTCGCCGAAAGAGCCACGCGGCGCACGCCGGACACGCCGATAGCACCCGTGCTCAGCGGATCGGCCACGACCGGGACGTCGGCAACGACAGAAAGGCCGTCAACCGCTGCGGCCAGCTCTTGCCACGCCGGAGCTGTGGAACGGCCGAGTGGTGGCATCGTCATCGAGCTGCGCGACGGCAGCGTTGCCAGCCCCAGCCGTAGCTGCAGGAATCCGGGAGTGTCATCACGTCGTGTCCACAGCAAGGGGCTGAACCTGCGAGCAGCCTCAGCGCATTCGGCGCCCGACGGGTTCTCGCAACGGCGTTGGTCAGCCTCGACCAGCAGCGACTCGCAGATCCGTGCCGCCACGACCTCGAGATCCTGGCGGAAGTCAGCCATCAGCGTGTCGAAGTCCTTCCGACCCCCGCGACGCTGCTCGACGTGGTTTCCCAACATCATCATCGGCGACATGACAACAAAGATCAGCGAGTAGGGGCTGCGGGTGAACGCGAACATGCCCAGACCCAGGAGCGCCGGGAACATCATGGCCAGCCACGGCATCCGTGAAGGCTTGGGGCGCTCGGGCAGGTCGGGCAGGTGGTGCTCACGACCCTGGAAGATCGGTGCGATGCGAGGCGACCTCGAGAAGGCCACAGAGGCGGAGTCACCGGGGGCCTCGCCCGAAGCGTCCGCGAGCAGCCGCAGCTCGACCTCGGTATCGCCCAGCCGGACGCGGTCGCCAGACGTGAGGAACGCCCGAGGCACCTCGGCGCCGCCAACCGAGATCCCGTTTGCCGAGCCGAGGTCCACGACCTCGGGGACCGCCGGAAGTCCTCTGACCAGCAGCTTGGCGTGACGACGCGAGACCGACGAGTCGCTCACCTGGATCTCGCTGCCGTGGGCACGACCGATGTATGCCGTGCCGCGCGGGAGGGCGACCTCCTTGCCCGCGTCCGGCCCGGCGACGATCGTGGCGACGGCAACCGGACGGCCGACGTCTACGAATGACTCGCTGCGGGAGATGATCGAGACCGTGACACCCGAGCGCAGGCCGCTCTCCGGCACCGTCGAGCGGGCGTCCACCTCGCGATGGTGCTGGTCGACCACCGCCAGGGTGAGGTCGCCCTCGCCCGGCCGGTGCACCTCGGACTGCCCGGGGTCGGCGCGCGCGAGGTAGCTCGCCAGGTCCCCGATGGTCGTCGTACTGTCGACGGTGGCGACCAGGTCTCGCGCGTCCTGGCCTGGGGACTGCAGGGTGAGCTTCAGCTTCACAGGCCGGAGACCGCTCGCGGCGAGCTGACGCCATCCAGCAGCGCCAGGTCGTGCACAGTGACCAGACGTGTCGACAGCGCGTGTTCGACAAGCCGGGACTTTCGGCTGCTGGCCAGGTTGCCGACTCCACCGTGCAGCCCTCTGGTGCCGGCGTCGGCCAGCTTCTGACAGACGTTGTCCAGCTTGCGGTTGAACCTGGTGACGGTCCAGCCGATCCGCGCTGCCGCCGCCGACGACGAGGGGATCTGGCCGGTGCCCGGATGGTTCCGTGACAAGAAGCCCTCGCACAGGGCCACCACGAGGAGCTTCTGGTTCGCCGTGAACAAGACGCGACCTACGGTCATCTTTCCGGAATGGTCCTCAACCGGAGACTCACGGTCCACCGATGCGAAGGCCGGGTTGTCAACGATGATCTCGAAGTCGTAGGTGGTCGGCCCGGCGGTGAACCAGACCAGGATCCGGTTGAGGGCAAGAGGGATCCGGGCCCCCGGTGCGATCCACGCCTGGAACAGCCCCGTGTCGTCAGCAACCGTCGCCGTCAACGTCGACCCGACGTTGGACAGCCACCACAGGCCGCCCTCCTCCAGGACCACCAGGAACCGGCGGTGCAGGAACGGGTTGTCGTCGATCTCGACGTCCCCTGTGCGCCCGATCGTCAGCTGGCGCCCGGCCACCGTTGGGAACTCCTCACCGCAGAACAGAACCTTCACACCTGGATCGGCCATGCCGCATGTTGGCACGCTGGCCAAGACGGCCGCCCCGGTTATCCACAGGCCAGCCCCGACCCCGCAATCGGAGCTCCAACGAGCCACGGGCAAACGGGCCCGGGCCGCAGGGAGCGTCTACCGGCACGTGTCCGAAGACGACCCGACCCCAGGGGTGAGGTCGGTCGTCTGCCCGCACGTGTCCGAAGACGACCCGACCCCAGGGGGTGAGGTCGGTCGTCTGCCCGCACGTGTCCGAAG
>DASVHT010000003.1:0-2084 GCA_036382455.1 Dermatophilaceae bacterium | reverse complement strand
TACCCGATTCCTGACAAGGGCCATGCGATCAGCGCCAAGCGACTCTCGAGTCAGCAGCGCAAGGCAGGAAACCTCACAACGGACGAATTCGAGCGGATCAACCGCAAGGCTGACAAGGTCCTCGATTCCGACCCTGGCGATTGAGACCGCGAAACGATCTCAGGGCTTCGCAGGCGCAACCCCGCGGAGCCCTGGTTAGGACCGAGCGCGCCACGGTTCCGTGGGCCGTGCTGCTCTATTCGGTCATCGATTCTGCGGGCCTGCCTAGCCTGACCTCCTCCCCCGACGAGGCCCCGGAGCAATCGACGCCCGGTGGTCGTGGGATGAGTCGCCCGACTTCCTGACATCAGCGAGAAATGCAGCGGGTGGGAGCCCGGTGTCATCCTGAGATGCGCCTGATCTGCGTACCCGAGTTCGATCCCCAGAGCGGCGAGAGGATGGGCGACCCCCGTGCGCCTGATGCGGATCCGACATTCTGCTGCGCGGGCAGAGCCTCGGGGGCACTTGGTCGGAGGCTCAAGTGGTGGACCCCCATACCGACCGTCAGTGTCGACCTCATCTGGCGTGTGCCGGACGCCGGGCTCACTCGGCTGGCCCTCGCCGATGGCACGCTGATTGCCGCCGAACGCGACGATCCTGCCGCGATCGCTTCCCTACTGGGGACGCCGGAGGCGGTCCCCGAGATCCGCTCCTACGCTCGGGCGTCCGGCGGACCGCGGCGGCCGCAACTCCGCGCTCGGACCTCGCGGACCGGCAATTACACCGCGGCGAGGTCCTCTGCCAGCGCCGCTTCGCGGGGCTGTCCATCTGTTCATACGGTCCAGCCTCACACCCGGTCGGCGGGATGCTTCGTCGATGACTCGCTTAGCCATCCCGGTAGTAGCGCCGCCAGATCAACCGGTGAACCGGCAGCCAGCGGGGGATGTCGCGCAGGAACGGGATGAACGGGACCAAGGCCAACAGCGTGGTGAGCGCGACCACGATCAGGACGATGGCAAGATCGGCGTTCGCCGCCGAGTTGAAGGGCGCAACCTGGTACCACACGGAGTAGAGCCACAGCCACGTCTGGCCGGGGTAACTGCCCGTCTCGTTCATCACGCCCCATTGGTCACCGGTCAGGTGCTGGTCGGCGGCCAGATTCCCGAGGTAGTTGCCGTCGCCCATGAAGAGCAGCGGGCGTGTGAAGTCGGTCTGGAAGAAGCGACCGTTCTCGAGCAGGAGCGCGTCCAGGCCACCAGTCCGGGCGATCCCGAGGAGATTCGCCATTAGGGTGGGCACGGGCCCGTACTCGCCGGCCGCGACCACGACCTGGCCGCTCTGCTCGGTGGCGTTACCTAGGGCCTGCGTGTAGGCGTCCAGCCATGCCTGCTGCTGCGTGGCGTCTGCGCTCGCGTACGCGGCGAGGGCCGCAGTGAGGGCCGAATTGCCGGTTGCCGCAAGCTCGAGCGGATGGAGCACGAACTCATTGGCCGTATCGATGGGCGTGCTGATGCCGGCCCAGACCTGGGGCGCGATGGGCCCGATGGCCTGAGCGGCGTCCGCTGTGCTGTTGTACGGCGGGCCATACCCTGCGGTTCCGCTCTGTCCCGCGAGCTCCGCGGTAGCGGTCGTGACAAAGTCCACTGGGTCCGCTTGTGACCACGACCCGATCGTCACCGGGGGCGAGTCGGGCGCGGACAGCACCGCGGCCAGGATGAGGACGAGAACGGCGACACCCACAACAGCGAGCACGCCTTCCTTGAGTAGGTCGAAGGGGACCATGCGGATGCCCGCGTAGTAGCGCGCCTGGGAGTCGGCCGTGCCGCTCATGCGACGGGCCCCGGGGTCCCCTGCGGCGCCGGCCTCGGGGATAGCGGCTGGGTTGACTGGGAACCGGGCGGATCGATCGGCTTGACCACTCCTCGCATTCGGACCAGCACCACGTGCACCGCGACGAGCGTCCCGACGGCGATCGGGAAGAACAGGACGTGCAGGCCGTACATCTGGCCGAAGTTCAAGACGTTGAAGAACGCGCCGACCCCGACCGCGTTCATGGCGTCCTTGGCGTTGATGGCGATCCACTGGGCGTCGAAGTTCTGCTGCGC
>DASVHT010000002.1:0-2873 GCA_036382455.1 Dermatophilaceae bacterium | reverse complement strand
GCCGTGAACTGCAGCGCGAGCGCAGCTGCCAGGGCGATGCCGCCGAGAGCCACCGCGACCACTGGCGGCAGCCGGTGCACGAGGTAGTCCGAGCTGGACTCCCCCATCCCGGTGGTCAACCCTTGGCGAGCCAAAAGGCGACAGTCACCTGGGGAACCTTGGATGCCTTGTTGCGCAGGCTGGCTCGTGGACGTTCCTGCATCACTTCGTCAGTCGGCATCGGACCAGTGTCCCAGAGGGTCTCGCCCACTCTCAACGCAACGAACTCCCCGCCGTCTCATGCATCCCGCGGTGCAAAGCCCATCTCGGCCGCCAAACTGAATCGCACCGGCCGGGGCGCCTACCACCGTTACGGGCGAAGCAACCCGTCCGTCAAGGTGCAGCTCATCAGCCGTTGGCATCTCGTGCCCGGTTCGAGCACCGACTGTTGGTATAGGTAGTGCTTTGCAGGCTTGGTCTTAGGTGCGTGTTCTCGGCTGGACGAGCCCGACGTCGTAGGCCAGGACGACGGCCTGTACGCGGTCGCGTAGCCCAAGCTTGGCCAGGATGTGCCCGACGTGTGTCTTCACTGTGGCGTCGGAGAGGTAGAGCCGTGCGGCGATCTCGGCGTTGGAGCGGCCGTTGGCGACTTCGATGAGGACCTGGTGCTCTCGCTCGGTAAGCGGCGACAGGAGGTTGTCGGTTGCCTTGGTCTGGGTCTTGGTGGCCGCGGGGTCTGGCAGGTGCGGGGCGTAGGTGTCCAGAAGCCTGCGGGTGACGCTGGGCGCTACCACCGCATCACCGGAGGCAACGGCCCGGATCGCTGCGACCAGCTCGCCGGGTTGAACCAGTTTTAGCAGGAATCCACTGGCACCGGCACGCAGCCCCGCGTACGCGTATTCGTCGAGGTCGAACGTTGTCAGGAGCAGCACCCGCGACTGCGTTCCCGAGGCAACGATCCGGCGGGTGGCCTCGACACCGTCCATCACCGGCATCCGGATGTCGAGCAGGACAACGTCTGGCTCGAGTCGCGCCGTGAGCTCCACGGCGGCGGCACCATCGCCGCCTTCACCGCACACTGACAGGTCATCGTGGGCTTCAAGAACCATCCGAAGAGCCATGCGCAGCAGTGGCTGGTCGTCCACCAGCAGCACCGAGGTCATGGTTCATCGTCCTCGGTACGCGGCAGCAGCACGCACACCCGCCACCCTCCCTGCGGTCGCGGTCCGGTCTCCAAGGTGCCTTCGTAGGCAGCGACCCGTTCGCTCATGCCGAGCAGCCCCCGCCCTTGGGTCGGTTGCGCGCCGTATGGCCGAATGCTCGGGGCGCCCCCTGCGTCCACAACTTCCACCTCGAGGGTCCGCCCGGTGACCTGGACGTCGACGCGCGCCCGCGCGCCGCTTCCGCCGTGTTTGAGCGTGTTGGTCAGTGCCTCCTGCACGACCCGGTAGGCGACGAGCTGTAACCCTTGCGCCACCGGGAACGCGTCGTCGTGGGCGATCGTGAAGGTCACCGGCAGCCCGGCGTCGCTGACCTGTGCGGCCAGGTCCCCCAGGGCATCCAGGCCTGGTTGCGGGCTTGTCTGCACCGGCTCGTCATTGGAGCTGTTGGGGAGGATCCCGAGCAGGGCATGCATGTCGGACAAGGCCGAACGTCCTGTTGCGGAGACGGCTTCGAGTGCGGTCGCAGCTTGGTCGGGGTGCGCAGCCAGCGCAAACCGGGCGCCGTCGGCTAGGGCAGTCATCACGGCCAGGTGATGAGCCACGACGTCGTGCATCTCTCGGGCGATCCGTGCCCGTTCTGCCGCGGTCGCGATGAGGGCCTGCTGGTCGCGGTCGCGTTCCAGGCGTTCGGCTCGGTCGCGCAAAGAGTCAAGGTAGGCCCGCCGGGTGCGAACGTTCAGACCCAGCACGCCCGCTGCGACCCCCATCCCGCTGAGCAGCACGATCAGGTATAGCTGCGAGCGGCCGTTCGACCACCTGGCGGCGGCGAGCACGATGCCCAGCTCGAGGACTGCGGCACAGAACACGGTTGGCCGAAGCGGCTCGTAGGCGGCCACTGTGTAGAAGGCGACGAGCAGTGCCAGATCCGAGCCCATGGGCTGCCCGCCAGTGAGCCACTGCGCCATGGCGACGACCGCGATGAAACCGAAGACCAAGGTGGGCCAGCGTCGTCTCCCTAGAAGCGGCAGGATCATGGCCAGCGTCAGGAGCAGCTCGCGCGGCTGACGCTGCGGCCATCCCCCCAGAGCGCCAGGGGCCGCGAACAACACCACGACCAGTCCGAGCCCAAGATCGGTCAGTCGGCGCATCCCGGCCGACATCCAGAAACCGCCGTCGCGGTCCGCGTCCGGCTGCCCGTTGTCGGCGGCCAGGCCGCTCGTGGAAAGGATGCTAGGCGTCACGTCGCCTTAGCAGGACCAGGCCGGCCGCGAATGCGACCGCAACCCACCCGGCGAATACCGCGAGTCCGACCCACGGGCTGAACTGCAAGGGTTGGGTCGTCTTCTCGATGATCTGCATGCCCGCGTTGGAGGGCAACCACTGTGCGATGGCGTCGCGGTGCCAGGACACCGGCAGAAAGTTCATCAAGATCGGCAGGATGAAAAGGAGCCCTGCGAGGGCCGTGATGGCGGCGGCGGTGCTACGTAGAAGTGCTCCGAGGGCCACCCCGAGCAGCGCACACACGGTCATGTACAGCGCGGCACCGATGACGATGCGCAGCGCATGCGGACTGGACAGGGACACCCCATATTTCACGGTGCCACGGTTGAGGATGGCCTGGGATGCGAAGAACGTCACGAAGGTGGTCATCACCGAGGCGACCAAGGTGACGCACGCGAAGATGACCGCCTTGACCGCCAGGACCAAGCCCCGTTGAGGGACCGCGGTGAA
>DASVHT010000001.1:0-15420 GCA_036382455.1 Dermatophilaceae bacterium | reverse complement strand
GCAACAGCTCCGACCTCCATGTCAGGGTGCCCGAGCAGCAGCCGCAGGATCTCTCCGCCGGCGTAGCCGCTGGCACCCGCCACCGCCACTCTGACCATGCGCATTACTATACATCGTGATGGAAATGTATGCAGACTCAGTCCTGGGGCAGCTCAGGCGCCGCGCAGCACCGCATTCACAGCAGCAGCAGCCGACTCGATCGCCCGATCCCGAAAGCCGTTGACCTCCTTGGTGGTCAAGGTGCGCTCTGGTGCCCGGAAGACCAGACGGTAAGCCAGGGACTTGCGACCGGATCCGACCTGGTCACCGCGGTAGATGTCCGTGAGTGAGACCGACTCGAGCATCTCGCCGGCGCCTTGGCGAAGAGTCGACTCCAGAGTGGCCGCTGCGACCTGCTCATCGACGACCAGCGCCACGTCGCTCTGCGCGACGGGGTAGGTGGACAGCTCGCGGGCCTGGACCCTGACCTCACTGGCAACCGTGAGGGCATCGACGTCAAGCTCGCCGGCACAGGTGCGCGCCGGCAGGCCGAGTGCGGCAACGACCCTGGGGTGAAGCTCTCCGACGTGACCCACCAGCGTGCCGTCGGCAAGCTCGAGACGCACACAGCGACCGGGGTGCCACGGGGCGTGCTCATCGGCCGTGGCGACGAGCTCCACGGCCAGTGCCGACGCCAAAGCTCTGGCCGCGCCGACCACATCTGTCCAGTCGCCTGGCCGGCCCGGTCCCCACCACCCGCGGACGTCGGCATCACCGGTAAGCCCGAACGCGATCCTTCGCGGTTGCGGCGGAACAGCCGCCTGGATCTGCCGGAGGGTCGCGCCGTCAGGACGTGTCCGCGTGCCAGGGACCGGCGCGGCGTGAATCTCGCCGGTCGGGCGCGTGACCAGTCCGAGCTCGAAGATGGCGGCGTCGCGCTGCCCCCGGGAGACGTTGCGGCGCAGCGCCTCGACCAGCGTCGAGAGGACAGAGGTACGCATCAGCGGCGCCTCGTCCGACAGGGGGTTGGCGATGCGAAGGGTGCTCCGGCGCGGGTCTTCGGCCTCCAGGCCAAGGTCGTCGTGGCTCTGGGCGGACACGAAGGGGTAGGTCAGCACCTCGACAAAGCCCTGCTGGGCAAGGGTGTTGGCCAGGATCCGTCGCACCCGCTGGCCGTGGGTCAGGCCGCGTCCACTGCTCGCTCGCGGAAGAACTGAAGGAATCTGGTCGTAGCCACGAAGCCGCACGACCTCCTCGACGAAGTCCGGCCCGTTGCCCAGGTCCGGGCGCCATGAGGGCGGCAGCACCGAAAGACTTGATGAGCCAGACTCCGCCGACCCGGACTTCGGCGTCTCCACGACGTCGCACCCAATCTCGCGCAGTGTTTCGATGACCTCCTCACGGGTGTAGGGCAGACCCACCAACCGGGCTGGCAGGCCCGGGTCGACGTCGATCGTGGCGCGTGCCGGACGGCGATCGGCGTCTGTGACGCCGTCATCGACGACTCCCCCGCCAAACTCCACGAGCAGGTTCACCGCGAGCTGGGCGGCCGCAGCAGTGATGTCCGGGTCCACTCCACGTTCGAAGCGCCTGGAAGCCTCGGTCGTCAGCTTGTGACGACGCGAGGAGCGGGCAACCGAGGTCGGGTCGAAGTGGGCCGACTCGACCAGGACGTCGGTCGTGGTCGCGCCAACCTCTGAGGTGGCGCCACCCATCACCCCCGCAATGGCCAGGGCAGTCGTACCGGAGTCGGTGATCAACAGGTCCTCGGAGTACAAGGTGCGCTCGACGTCATCGAGAGTCTTCAGCGCCTCACCGGCCTTCGCGCGACGAACGACGATCGGCCCGCGCAGGCTAGACACGTCGAACGCGTGCAAGGGCTGACCGAGGAGAAGCATCACGTAGTTTGTGACGTCGACCGCTAGCGATATCGGTCGCATCCCCATCTGCGTCAGTCGCTTCGCCATCCACTGCGGCGACTTGGCGGCTGGGTCGAGACCCCTGACGACGCGTGCCACATATCGGTCGCAACCCAGGCGGCCGTTCAGCGGAGCCTCGTCGGCGAGCTGCACGGCGTACCCGCTGGTGTTTGCCCCCGCCGACGTGATCGCGGCCGGGTCGTGGAAGGTCCCACCCGTGGCATGTGAGTACTCACGGGCGATACCACGCAGGCTGAAGCAGTAGCCGCGGTCGGGAGTGACGGTGACCTCGACAACCTCGTCGGCCAGGCCCAGGAGACCGATCGCGTCATCGCCCGGGCTCAGCCTGGCCGCCTCCTGCTCGCCGAGGAAGGACTGCAGCACGAGGATGCCGTCGTGATCCTCGCCGATGCCTAGCTCCTTGGCGGAGCAAATCATGCCGTTGCTGATGTGGCCGTAGGTCTTTCGGGCGCCGATGGCGAAGCCGCCGGGCAGGACCGCCCCCGGGAGCACGACGACGACGAGGTCGTCGACGGCGAAGTTCGTGGCACCACAGATGATGCCCTGGGACGTGCCCTCGGTCACCCGCTGACCATGGTTGCCCACGTCGACCTGACACCAGCGGATCGGCTTGCCGTTCTTCTGCGGCTCATCGACGAGCTCGAGGACCCGACCCACGACCAGCGGGCCGGAGATGTCGCCGCCGTGCAGGTCCTCCTCCTCGAGGCCCAGGCGAACCAGGCTGGCGGCAACCTCGCGACCGGTTGCGGCCGGTGCGCCCTCGACATACTCGCGCAGCCACGAAACTGGGGCCAGCATCAGATCTCCATCCCGAACTGCGTGCTGAACCGCACGTCTCCCTCGACCATCTCGCGCATGTCCTTGACTCCGTTGCGGAGCATCAGGGCCCGCTCGATCCCCATGCCGAAGGCGAAGCCGGTGTAGCGGTCGGGGTCGATGCCGCACGCCTGGAAGACGTTGCGGTTCACCATGCCGCAACCACCCCACTCGATCCAGCCCGTGCCTCCGCAGGTTCGGCAGCCGCTGTCAGCGCCCCCGCAGATGAAGCATCGGAAGTCCAGCTCTGCGCTGGGCTCGGTGAACGGGAAGTATGACGGCCGCAGTCGCGTCTCCAGCCCCTCGCCGAACAGCTCCTCGACCAGGTGGTCCAGCGTCCCCCGCAGATGCGCCATGGTCAGGCCCTCCGCCACCGCAAGGCCCTCCACCTGGTGGAACACGGGAGAGTGCGTCGCATCCAGCTCATCGGTGCGGAACACCTTGCCGGGGCACACGATGTACAGAGGCAGGTCGCGCTCAAGCATCGACCGGACCTGAACCGGTGAGGTGTGGGTCCGCAGGACCAGGCCGGCATCGGGGGGGTCGACGAAGAATGTGTCCTGCATCTGACGCGCAGGATGGTCGGCGCCCAGGTTCAGGGCGTCGAAGTTGAACCACTCCGACTCGACCTCGGGCCCCTCTGCGATCTCCCAGCCCATGGCGACGAAGATGTCGCCGATCCGTTCGGAGGTCAGTTCGAGGGGGTGACGCGCACCGAGACGCCGGCGGCCCACCGGCGCCGTGACGTCGACCGCCTCCTCGACGAGCAGCCGCGCGTCCCTGTCGACCTCGAGCTCGTGCTGGCGGTCTGCCAGAGCCTTGGCGACCCGCGCGCGGGCCGTCCCGACCCGCTTGCCGGCTTCAGCCTTGGCGGTTGGAGGCAGGGCCCCGATCTCACGGTTCGCGAGGGACAAGGCGCTGGTATCCCCCTGGTGAGCCAGGCGCGCGGTCTTGAGGGAAGCCAGCGTGTCTGCCGCGGCAAACGCCGTCAGCGCCTCGGTGACTGCCGCATCGAGGGCATCCGGGTCAAGCGTGCTGACTTCGACCGGGTCATAGCTCTTGTTAGGTCCAGACATCGCTTTCAATTCAGTTGACGTGACAGTTGCCAGATCGTGGTTCAGGCGAGTTGCAGGGGTGAGTCTAGAGGCCCGGTTCGACCATCCGGGAGAGCCGGAGGGGTGTGGGGGTGGATCAGAGAACGTGCTCAGGTGCCCCCGCCGGCAAGGTGAACCGGAACTCAGCCCCGCCGCCCTTGGCGCGACCAACGCTGATCTTCCCGCCATGGGCCTCGACGAGTCCTCGCACGACGTACAGGCCCAGGCCAGTGCCACCGCGGCGGGTGCTGTGCCAGAACCTCGTGAAGACCATGGGGTAGTGCTCGGGTGCGATTCCCTCAACTTGGTCGCTGACGGTGACGGCAACGTCCTCGTCACCATCGCGTCCGGTTGGAACAACCTTGAGGCTGACGGTCCCGTCACCGTGACGCACGGCGTTCTCGATCAGGTTGGCCAGGATCTGATCGAGCCGGTCGGGATCGGCCCACACCTCGGGCAACGTTGTCCCTTCGCCGTCAAGAACAAACTTGTCGCGGTCATGACCGCTGGCAACGAACCGTTCGATGTGCCGGTTGATGGCTGCAACAACGTCCACGGGCTGCTTACGCACCTCGAGCCGCCCGGCATCGATGCGGGAGATGTCCAGGAGCTCGGTGATGAGCCGCGTAACCCGGTCCGCATCGGCCTCGATGGTCTGCAGCATCAACCGCTTCTGGTCGTCGGTGAAGCGGTCCCAGCGACGCAGAAGAGTCGAAGAAAAACCCTTCACCGACGTGAGGGGCGAGCGAAGTTCGTGTGCCACTGTGGAGATAAGCGCCGAGTTGTTGGCTTCGGCGCGACGGCGTGCTTCAGCGTCGCGCAGCGCGACGACCACCTGGCTGACCGGCATGCTGCGCCCTGGGCGCACATACTTGGCGGTCACCAGGACCTCCTGACGCCCCGGGATGATCAACAGCTTCTCGCGGTGACCGGTGCGGATGGCCAGCCCCTTCCAGGGGTCGGCGCAGGCCCACCACGAACGACCATCGTTCTCCTGCAGGGGAATCGCTGTGCGGATGTCCTGGCCGAGCAGCTCTGCGGCGGACGTTCCGACGATCTTCGCCGCCTGTTTGTTGACATAGACGAGGAACCCCTGGTCATCGGCGACCAGCAGCCCGTCGGGGTGCACGTCGCAGACGTCGGAGTGCCATCCCGAGGAACGCCCGCGCTCCGATGCGCTCGACCCGTGTCCCATACGTCCGACTTTAGCGACTTGTGGGGGCAGTGCGCTGCACCCCCGCCGATGTATAGAGACAAACGGTTGCGGCCATCGCAAGGTTCAACGACTCCGCCTTGCCATAGATCGGGACCCGCACGACCGCGTCGCAGGCTTCCCGGACGCCTGGTTCGAGGCCCCATGCCTCGTTTCCCATCACCCAGGCGTGCGGTCCGGTCAGGTCGATATCGGCCAGCTCTGACTGCCCGGTGCCGTCGGCGGCCAGCAGCGCCATGCCTGCGCCACGAACGCGATCCAGCAGCACAGGGATGGGCACACCGATGACGATCGGGAGGTGGAACAGCGATCCGGCGGTCGATCGCACGACCTTGGGGTTGTAGATGTCGACGCTGGAGTCACTGAACAGGACCGCATCAGCGCCGGCGGCATCAGCACCCCGGATCACGGTGCCGGCATTGCCGGGGTCGCGGACGTTGGTGAGGATCATCACGAGCCGCGGGTGCACGTCCAGCACCGCGTCGAGGTCGACGTCGATGGGCCGGCAGACTGCGACGATCCCCTGGGGAGCCTTCGTGTCGCACATGGCGGCAAGGACCTCGCTGCTCACCTCGTGCGTGGTCACACCAGCAGCCCGCGCCGCGTGGAGCACCGCGGTATGCCGGGTGCCCGACTGCGCGTCGACATACAGATCCTGGACCGCGTCAGAGCGGTGAACGACGACCTCACCAACGGCCTGAGGCCCCTCGGCGAGGAACAGTGCCTCGCGCTCGCGCACCGCGCGCCGGCTCAACGCCCGCACTGACCTGACCCGGTCGGAGCCGATGTTGGTCAGCATCTGTTGGTCAGGTCTGCTGGGCGTGGAACCGACGCTGATGTGGTGCGGTGTCTTAGGCGGCAGCGGTCTGCGCCGGGAGGTGGGCCCGAGCGATCTCGACGAGGGCAGTGAACGCCGCAGCATCGCTGACGGCCAGCTCGGCCAGCATCCGACGGTCGACCTCGACCTCCGCAGCCTTCAGACCCTGGATGAAGCGGTTGTAGGTCATGCCGTTGGCGCGAGCCCCGGCGTTGATCCGCTGGATCCACAGGCGACGGAAGTCACCCTTGCGTGCGCGGCGGTCGCGGTAGGCGTATCCGAGCGAGTGGGTGACCTGCTCCTTGGCCTTGCGGTACAGGCGCGAACGCTGTCCGCGATAGCCGCTGGCGCGCTCGAGAACAACCCGGCGCTTCTTGTGGGCGTTTACCGCCCGTTTCACGCGTGCCACGTGAGACTCCTTGCCTTGATTTTTCGGCCGACGCGTATCGCGACAATTCGGCTTCCCCTGTCAACGGAGCGCCATTGTCATCGTCGGCGGATCTGAATGAAGTTTTGTCTTGAACCTTGAGCTGTCTGAAACCCTTGACCTGTCGTGGACCTACTTACCGAGAAGCTTCTTGATCTTCTTGGCCTGGGGCTTGTTCAGCTCCACGTCATTGGCGATCGAGCGGGTCTTCTTCGAGGACTTGTGCTCGAGCAGGTGGCGACCACCGGCCTGCTCACGCATGACCTTGCCGGTGCCGGTGAGGCGGAAACGCTTCTTGGCGCCGCTGTGGGTCTTCATCTTCGGCATGGAGCCGATCTCCTTCGGTCGTGCTGGTCCTCACGGACCCGCGGGGTTCTGTCGCGACGCTGTCGGCCGCCCTACTACTCGGCGGTGCTCTTGGCCTCGGTCTTGGTGTCGACGTCGGCCTTGGTCTCGGCCTTGGTCTTGGCCTTGGTCTTGGTGTCGACGTCGGCCTTGGTCTTGTTCGCGGTGTCGCCACCACTCGCGCCCTCGGTTGCGTCGAGTGGTGCGGAGGTCGAGGGCGCCTCTACCGGTGCAGTGGTCGAGCGGGTCGAGGCGGAGCGTGTCGAGGCTGGAGCATTCGCGGCACCTTCCTCGCGCTTGCGACGCTGTTCGGCCTTGGCCTCGGCCTTCTTCTTGGTCGGACCGATCACCATCACCATGTTGCGGCCGTCCTGCTTGGGGGTGCTCTCGACGAAGCCGAGGTCACCGATGTCCTCAGCAAGGCGCTGCAGCAGGCGAAAACCAAGCTCGGGCCGGGACTGCTCGCGACCGCGGAACATGATCGTCACCTTGACCTTGTCGCCGGTCTTGAGGAACCGCTCGACGTGGCCCTTCTTGGTGGCGTAGTCATGCGGGTCGATCTTGGGGCGGAGCTTGATCTCCTTGATGACCGTGTTGACCTGGTTCTTGCGGGCTTCGCGCTCCTTGATGGCTTCCTGGTACTTGAACTTGCCAAAGTCCATGAGCTTGGCGACCGGCGGCTTCGCCATCGGGGCCACCTCGACGAGGTCGAGGTCCGACTCGGCGGCAAGGCGCAAGGCATCCTCGACGCGCACGATGCCAACCTGTTCACCATTGGGGCCAACCAACCGCACTTCCGGGACCCGGATGCGGTCGTTGATACGAGGTTCGCTGATGTGGTTCTCCTCTGTTGTCCCGTCCAAGGGGACAGTGTTGTCCATCGGGGCGACCGCCGGGCGACGAAGAAAAAACTCCCCGCCACCGTGGAGCGCGAGGAGCTTAAGACAAGGAGCATCCGACCAAAACCGCCGGTATGACGGGTCGCAGGCACCCGTCATACACTGCACGGCTGCTGCGGCGCACCATCGGTGCGACGCCCCAGCCGGGCGGACCTGGAACCCGGCGGCTCTGACTGCAGCGAGCTGCGAGCCTGCCGACGCGGGTGGAAGCGACGTGTTGTTTGGCTTCTCTTGCACGCTGTGCCATTCGGGCATCTTGGTGACACCCTGGGGACACAGCCGGTCGATCAGCAAGGTTACAGGCTGAACCTCCGGGCGGCCAATCCGGGTGCCGATCATCCTTCGGCGAGGCTCCAACACCTCGATGACGGGCGCGGGACGCTCACGCCGATTCCGAGAGCAGCCCGGTCACGCGCTCGCGGTAGCGGCGGCGGGTGATGGTGGCAGCGGCTCCGAGCACAGCAACGGCAAGCCCTACCAGGGAGACACTCACGAAGCCACCGCGCCAGCCCCACTGGTCGATCGCCAGACCGGCGACAGGGGCACCGAGCGCCGAGCCCGCGGTCATGAACGAACCGTGCCATCCCATGGCCGCACCCAAGGCCGCCTCGGGCACCACCCTGCTGACCTGGTCGACCGTCGCGGTGATCGTCGGCGCGCAGAGCAGCCCGGCCACGAAGGCCAGAGCGGCGAACGGCCACACGCTCGGAGCGAGAGCGATCGGAAATGTCGCCAGGCTGAGGCCGCCCAGGAGCAGGAAAGCCGGGATCGAACGGTGCAGCAGACCGTAGGCCAGACCGCCGATCACCGATCCGAGCCCCCAGATCGCGAGTACCGGGCCAATCAGGGAGATCTGGTGGAACTCCCTCAACGCGGCGACAATCGCAATGTCGCAGCCAGAGAGGACGATCGTCGTTGCGGCGGCGGCGCCGCACACGGCCAGGAACCGCGCACGGAACCACGCGCTGCGCGGCGGGCTCGCGCCGGGTTCGCCGGCCCCCGCGTCCGTGTCGTTGCGATCGGCATGCATGGCGGGGTTGACCAACCACAGGCCCACGCCAGCCAGCACGCCGAGCATCTCGATGCTGAACAGGACCCAGGCCGTCGACCAGATGGTGGCCGCCCAGACGCCGACAAGGGGGCCGATCATGAAGGACAGCTCGACGGCCACCCCGTCCAGGGACAGGGCAGTGCGCCGATCACTCTCGGGGACAGCTGCGATGACCGCGAGCCGGATGATCGAGAACGTCGGAATGATGAAGAGGCCCCCGAGAGCGGCAAGCAGGAGCAGGGGGAGGTAGCTCGCGAACGGCGCAATCGACCAGCAGATCGCTGTCACCACCAGCGATGGCATGACCACGCGACGCAGACCCTTGGAGTCCAGCAGCGTGCCACGCCACGGCCCGCTGATCGCGATACAAACCGTCGCCGCGGCGCTCACGAGCCCTGCGGCGCCGTAGTTTCGGTGCAGGGTCTGCACGACATGGAGGGTGAGGATGACGCCGCCGGCGAAGATCGGGATGCGAACGAGGACGCCAAGGACCAGCGCCTGCCGCAGGGCGGGGACAGACAGCACGCGGCGGTAGGGGTCGAGCGGCATACCGCTCAGGCTGTCACAGGGCACCGCCGGTTGGCGAAAGGGTTTCCGGCGCCATCGGGGGGTATGTCGAGCCGGCTGCGGGGTGAAAGCTCAAGCCTCGCGGATGGCGAACGCGAGGCCGTCGATCCGCGCCCGCGCCTCGCCGTCCGTGGCGATCTGCTCCCCGACGCGAGTCGCCAAGGCCTGGACCTGTGCCTGACCAAGTCCCGGACGCAGGCTCAGGACGACCCGGAGAATGCCAGCACCGGCGGGGTCGCCTTCTTCACCATGACAGTCGATCACATCTGCCTCGTCGGCAGTTGCGCGCGAAAGCGCCTGTGCCACAAAGGGATCAGCGTGCGCGGGCAGCCAGTCACGCTGTTGGGCCAAGGCCCAGACCATGCTGGGTCGCAACACGCGCGGGTGTCCAGAACGAATGTCGAGCGCCAGCACGTCACAGCCCTCGGACACCGCTGCCCGCGCTGCGTCGGCGCCGGTGACCGGGGAGGGGCGAGCGGTGGCGTCCCATGCCAGCAGAGCAGCCAGACTGCTGAATACCGGGAGCGCGCGTTGCCCGTCCGGCGACGTCAAGGTCACGACCGCCATGTTCGTGGACCGCTGCGGCGCCACATCGGCGGAGTCGCCCCCCGTCGGTGCGGCCACGATGGGGACGAGCAACCGTGCGCCGGCGATGGCGGCGAGCAACCCGAGGACGTCCGACTCGTCGGCGAGGGCCGCCATCAGGTTCGGGTCGGCCTCGCCGATGTCGTTCTCGAACCCGGCGCCGGACAGCACACGTCCGGTCGATGGGCCTACCGCGGACCCGTCGGCGAGCCCACCATCACGAGCGTCGTTGCCGGCCGGCGCTGCATCATTCACGAGGGGTCGTTGGCGGGTCGTAGGGCTTGGCTGAGCCGACCCGTGCCTCGCACTCCACCTCGACGAGCATCTCCTCATCGAGCAGGCCGGCCACCAGGACCATGGTGGCAGCCGGTCGCACATCGGCGAACCGCTCAGCGTGCACGCGGCCGACACTGTCGCAGTCGGCCCTGTTGACGACGTACACCCGGGTGCTGATGACATCACCCACCGCGCCGCCAAGAGCCGTGATGGCGGCAAGGACCTGGTCCAGAGCTACGCCCATCTGGGCGGCTGCGTCGCCGCCATGCCGGACCCTTCCGTCCACGACTGCAGTGCAGCCCGAGACGACGATATGGTCGCCGGTGCGAATCGCGCGCGAGTATCCGAAGGCGTCCTCCCACGGGCCACCGCTGGAGTGACGCCAACGTTGCGGCGAGGCGTTCGTCATGGTCGGCCAGCCACATCGAGGGCTTCCGGCAGGGTGAAGGCGTGCCGGTAGAGAGCCGATCCGACGATCGCCCCCTCCACGCCGACCGGGACCAGGCCACGGATCGCCTCAAGGTCGGCGAGCGTCGACACCCCGCCGGAGGCGACAACGGGTCGGTCGGTGCGCTCACACACGTGTTGCAGAAGCTCCAGGTTCGGGCCCTTGAGCATGCCGTCCTTGTTCACGTCCGTCACGACATAGCGGGCGCACCCCTGCTGGTCGAGGCGGTCGAGGGTCTCCCAGAGGTCGCCCCCCTCCTCTGTCCAACCGCGAGCCGCCAAAGTAGTGCCACGAACGTCAAGACCGATGGCAACCCGGTCGCCGTACTCAGCGATGGCCCGGGCCGTCCACTCCGGGTCCTCCAACGCCGCCGTGCCGAGATTGACCCGACGAGCACCGGTCGACAGTGCCGCTTCCAAGCTCTCGGCACCACGGATGCCACCCGACATCTCGACCAGGATGTCGAGGCGACCAACGATGCCGGCCAGCAGCTCGCGGTTGGAGCCGCGACCGAAGGCGGCGTCGAGGTCGACCAGGTGAATCCACTCGGCGCCCTGTTCCTGCCATGCCCGGGCCGCTTCCCAGGGGTCACCGAACTGTCCGCCCGTGCCTGCGACGCCCCGGACCAGCTGAACCGCCTGCCCGTTGGCGACATCGACGGCGGGCAGGAGCTCAAGGCGGGGGGTTGAGGTCACGACTGGGGGTTCCTTCGCAGTCACAGCGTGGCCACCCAGTTCTCGAGCAGCTGGGCCCCGGCGTCCCCAGACTTTTCGGGGTGGAACTGGGTGGCCACCAAGGGCCCGTTCTCGACGGCTGCCACGAACGGCGCCCCGTGCTCGGACCAGCTCACCTTGGGTGTCATCACGGCCATGCTTCCTTCCGGTTGGAGCTGCCAGGTCAGTGCCGCATAGGAGTGCACGAAGTAGAAGCGCTCGCCCTCGAGCCCGGCAAGGAGTCGGGAGCCATCGGCAGGCTTGACGGTCGACCATCCCATGTGCGGGACGATGGCGGCCGGCAGCCGCTCGACGACACCGGGCCACTCACCCAGACCAGGTTCTTCCTCGCCCACGCTGGGCTCGGCGGACCCATCGAACAGCACCTGCATCCCCACACAGACACCCATGACCGGCCGGCCTCCCGAGAGCCGGATGTCGATGAGGCGGGGTGCGTCCACGGCGCGCAGCCCGCGCATACAGGCATGGAAGTTGCCCACGCCCGGCACGAACAAACCGTCGGCCTCCTGGACCGCGCGATGGTCGGCGCTCAGGTCCACCCTTGCACCCACCCGTTCGAGCATGCGAACCGCCGAACGGACGTTGCCGCTTCCGTAGTCCAGCACCACCACCCGTGCGGCCACCTAGTCCTCCTCCAGCTCGACCCGGTGCAGCGCCTGGTCCTGGACGATCCTCTCGAACCGGGCGACATGTCGCTCGGATGGCTCCACCAGCATCGACCCCTGGGAAGCCGCCGGGTCCTGGCCGCCCGCCAGCAGTTCGGACCCGGGCAGGGACAACAGCGCCATCAGGCCGCCCAGCACGCCGTGAGCCCCCCCACCACCGTCAATGAGAAGGTCAAGCACCCCTCGGCGAGTGGCCCCCCCGTGGATACCAGCGGCGGCGGTCAGGTCAGCCGGGCGTCCCGTTGCGAGATGCCGTGTCCGCACCACTCCTTGCCCTGGAGACCAGACGAACCACCTCTGGATGGCGCGCCATCCGGTGGGCTGGACGGTGACCACCGCATTGCCGTCGACCGCGAAAAGACCTATGGCAGAACGCAGTCGAGCGGCGACAGGGCGCCCGGCGAGCGCCTTGAGGGTGTCGTCGTACGGTGGCATTGCGCGCGAGGGCCCGGCGGGGAGAACTGCGGTCCAGCCGTCCAGAGGCACGACATGGACGGGCACCAGACCCCGCCTGGCCCAGGTGGCCACGGGGTCCGGTTCGCCCCTCAGGAGGAGCATCCCCCGCCCTTGCCGGGCGGAGTGCCACGGCGCGCTCACGGGATTAGAGGGTTCCCTTCGCGCTCGGGATGCCCTTGACGCGAGGGTCCTGTGCAATGGCAGAGCGCAGAGCCCGAGCCACGGCCTTGAACTGCGCCTCGACGATGTGGTGGGGGTCGCGCCCGGAGAGCACCCGCACATGCAGCGCGATGCCTGCGTGCTGGGCGAAGCTCTCAAACACGTGGCGGGTGAGTGACCCCACATACGTGTGGCCGATAACCACGTAGGCCTGAGCCTCAGGCTCTCCGGTGTGGACGAGATAGGGACGGCCGGCCACGTCAACGACCGCCTGGACGAGCGCCTCATCGAGGGGCACCGTGGCATCACCGAAGCGGGAGATGCCGCGCTTGTCACCAAGGGCTTCCTTGAGCGCGTCGCCGAGCACGATGGCAACGTCCTCCACGGTGTGGTGGGCGTCGACGTCGACGTCGCCGGTGGCCTGGATGCGCAGGTCGATCAGCGAGTGCTTTGCCAGGGTGGCGAGCATGTGGTCGTAGAAGCGCACCCCGGTGCCTATCTGCGACTCGCCGCTGCCGTCGAGGTTGAGCTCGACCTCGACCGTGCTCTCCTTTGTCGACCGCCGGATGTGTGCGGTTCGACGTAGTGCGCCGTGTTCGGTGGGGGGTTCGGTGACGTGTGCTGCGTCGTGCTGATCCTGCTGCGTGGCCTGGTCGGTCATGCGGACTGCTCCTGCCGGTGGGTCGGGGCGAGGCGACGCATCGCCCCCAGGAATGCCTCGGTCTCCTGCGGCGTCCCTGCTGTGACACGAAGATAGTGGGCCAACCCCACGTCGCGAAGCAGGATGCCCTGATCCAGCAACGCCCGCCAGGTGGCCTTCTCGTCAGCAAGACCGCCGTAGAGCACGAAATTGGCGTCGCTCGGCAACGGGCCCAGGCCCATCCCGGCGAGTTCTGCGACGATCCGGTCGCGCTGGACCTTGAGGTTCTCGACCGTGGCCAAGAGGCTGTCCGCATGCTCCAGGGCAGCCCGGGCGATCGCCTGTGTGGGGGCCGAGAGGTGGTACGGCAGGCGGACCAGCCGCAGGGCTTCGGTCAGCTCGGCATCGGCCGCGAGGTAGCCGAGTCGTCCACCTGCCAGCGCGAAGGCCTTGCTCATGGTGCGGGTCACCACCAGGCGCTCGCGGCCCTCGAGCAGGGTCAGCGCACTTGGCGTGCCCGCGCGGGCGAACTCGGCGTACGCCTCGTCCACCACCACGATGGCCTGAGGTGCCACGTCGTAGATCGCCTCGACGACGTCGAGCCCCAACGCCGTGCCGGTCGGGTTGTTCGGCGAGCAGAGGAACACGATGTTCGGCTGGTGTGCCTTGACCTGCGCCACAGCGGAGGTGACGTCCAGGTCGAAGGCGCCTGCGCCCTCGACGCCACGCAGTCCGTCGACCCATCTGGTGCCAACGGTCCCGGTGATGATCGGGTGCATCGAGTACGCCGGGGTGAAACCGAGCGCCACCCTGCCAGCGCCGCCGAACGCCTGGAGGATGTGCAGCAGCACCTCGTTGGAGCCGTTGCCGGCCCAGATGCGCTCGGCTGTGACGGCAACACCGCTGGTGCGGCTGAGGTAGGCCGCCAGGTCCTCGCGAAGTCGGAGGAACTCACGGTCGGGGTAGCGGTTCAGCCCTGACGCCACCTCCGCCACCGACGAGACGATTGCGTCGACGACATCTTGGGGTACGGCATACGAGTTCTCGTTGGTGTTCAACGGAAATGGCACGTCCAGCTGAGGTGCACCATAGGCGGTCCGGCCCCGCAGGTCAGCACGCAGCAGGTCGCCCAGGGAGCTGCTCACGCTCAGCCCCCGTCTGCGAAGGGCGCGTTACCCTCGAAACGCGCGACAACCGCCTCGCCGTGAGCCGGGAGGTCCTCGGCGCCGGCAAGGGTAACGACGTGGTGCGCGACTTCCCTCAGAGCGGCCTCGGTGTAGTCCACGACGTGGATACCGCGAAGGAACGACTGCACGGACAGCCCGCTGCTGTGACCGGCGCATCCGCCGGTGGGCAGTACGTGGTTCGAGCCCGCGCAGTAGTCGCCCAGACTCACCGGGGCGAAGGCTCCCACAAAGATCGCACCTGCGTTGCGAATCCGCAGGGCCACGGCGCGTGCATCGCGGGTCTGGATCTCAAGGTGCTCCGCGGCATACGCGTTGACCACCGTGATGCCGACCTCGAGGTTGTCGACCAGGACGACACCGGACTGCCGACCGGCGAGCGCCGCGGTGACCCGCTCGGAGTGCTTGGTCGCGGCCACACGGCGGACCAGCGCTGCTTCGACCCGATGAGCCAGATCCTCGCTGTCGGTGACGAGCACCGACGCGGCCAGAGTGTCGTGCTCGGCCTGACTGATGAGGTCCGCTGCGACGTGCTCCGGGTCGGCACTGTCGTCGGCCAGCACGGCGATCTCGGTCGGTCCGGCCTCGGCGTCGATACCGATCACGCCCTTCAGCAGGCGCTTGGCGGCGGCAACATAGATGTTGCCGGGGCCCGTCACCAGTGTGACCGGCTCGCAGATCACCGCACCGGCATTTGAGGTGCCATCGATGCCCGACTCGCTCACCCCATAGGCAAACATGGCTATCGCCTGAGCCCCGCCGACGGCATAGACCTCGTCGACGCCGAGCAGCTCGCATGCAGCCAGGATGGTGGGGTTGGGATACCCCTCGAACGCTCCAGAGTTGTCCCGCTGCGGAGGGCTGGTGACCGCGATGGAGCCCACACCCGCTATCTGCGCGGGGACAACGTTCATGACGACGCTGCTGGGGTAGACCGCGACCCCGCCAGGGACATAGAGGCCGACCCGGTCAACGGGCAACCATCGCTCGGTGACCGTGCCGCCGGGCACGACGCGCGTGGTGGTGTCGGTCCGGCGCTGGTCCTCGTGAACGGTGCGCACCCGCGCTATGGCCTCCTCCAGCGCCACGCGGACCTGGGGGTCGAGCAGCTCCAGGGCCGCCCTC